>NZ_CP128408.1:1755000-1972500 GCF_048914685.1 Pseudochrobactrum mosebachae | reverse complement strand
TTCAACATGCAATAACGCTTGAACTCATCAAGTTCAAAACTAATCGCACCACCATCAGGCCCTGAAATGGTCAACGCTTCCAAATCAATTGACAGTGTGGCATTGGCACCGCGTGATGCATCATCCATCAGCTTATCGAGATCTTCTTGCGAAACCTTGATTGGCAAAATACCGTTCTTGAAGCAGTTGTTATAGAAAATATCTGCAAAAGACGTTGAGATAACACAGCGAATACCGAAATCAAGCAGCGCCCATGGCGCATGCTCACGGGATGATCCGCAGCCGAAATTATCGCCGGCAACCAAAATTTGCGCATTGCGATAGGCAGGCTTATTCAAAACGAAGTCCGGATTTTCTGTTCCGTCCTCATTAAAACGCATCTCTGCGAAAAGACCTTTTCCAAGACCAGTACGCTTGATCGTTTTCAGATAATCCTTAGGGATGATCATATCCGTGTCAATATTGATGATCGGTAACGGAGCGGCAACGCCGGTAAGCTTGGTGAATTTTTCCATCAGTCTCTGAACCTGCCAGTAAATGCTTTTCTCATTGTGCTTTACACCAGCTTTTAGCAGAGTCAAAGAGCAGAACAATGGTAAAATCAACGCGAAGTGCCGCACCTTTGCAGAAGTCGCGCGGTTATCCAGCTGTTGCAACGCATTATAAGCATAATTCCAATGATTGCTTATGATATTAATTACGCACAAGATTCGGTTATTTTTAAGCATCATTTATGACTAAAAATAACCTGAGCGTTTGTTTGAGGAGAATGCAGCGTGACACCCTATCAGCCAAAGCGCACTGTGCTTTATGTGCCCGCCAGCAATCAAAGAGCTCTGGCTAAAACCGGACAGCTGCATGTTGATGCGATTATTTATGATCTTGAAGATTCTGTGGCAGTGCCAATGAAACAATCTGCCAGAGAAATGCTGCGCCAGCATTTAAACGATCAAGTGAGCAACGAGCACGCTCCTCTTCGTGCAGTGCGTATCAACGGCCTCAACACTGAGTGGGCGCAGGATGACATCAAATTTGCTGCACAACTGAATTTTGACGCCATTGTACTACCGAAAACAGAAACCCCGCAGCATATTATTGAGGCCGCGCTTAAACTTGATGATTATGATGCGCCGCAACATTGCCATATCTGGGCAATGATCGAAACGCCGCGTGGTATTCTCAATGCCGATGAGATCGCACGGCTGGCACAAAGATCAGCGGCACGTCTGAAATGTTTTATCGCAGGCACCAATGATATCGCGCTGACCACCGGCGTAAAACTGAGCGGCGGACGTCAGGCACTGATACCGTGGATGATGCAAATCATTTTGGCAGCCCGTGCGGGCGGACTTGATGTTTTGGACGGTGTTTACAATAATTTTCAGGATCAGGATGGTTTCAAAGCAGAATGTGAACAAGGCGCACAACTTGGCTTTGATGGTAAAACACTGATTCATCCCGCGCAAATTACAATCGCGCAGGCGCTATACTCACCAAGCCCTGAAGACATTAAGTGGGCCGATCAGGTGATTTCCGCTTTTAAACAGCCTGAAAACAACACTAAGGGTGCGATTGCCCTCAATGGCTCAATGGTCGAACAACTGCATATCCGGCAAGCAAAGCGTATTCTTGCACGTGCGCGCAACTGATTATAGATATACCCCGTAACAACAGGAAATTACCATGCAACTTTATCGTTTTCTTACCGGCCCTGATGATTCTTCATTCTGTCATCGCGTTACTGATGCTCTCAACAAGGGTTGGACGCTTCATGGCTCGCCAAGCCACAGCTTCAATGCTGAAGAAAAGAAGATGTATTGCGGTCAGGCCGTTATCAAGACCGTTGAAGGTCATGAATATACGCCGGAAACCAAGCTCGGCAGCTATTAATTACACATTCTGAAGCAGCCCCTGTAATGCACATTACAGGGGCTGGTTTATTTAAAGGCCGCGTTTTTCAATCATCGCCTGTGGTGTTGGCATCCGCCCACGAAAAGCCTTGTACAAATCTTCCGGATCTTTTGATCCGCCGGCTGCATAAATATGAGTTTTCAGCTTCTCAGCCAGCGTGGCATTAAAGACATCGCCGCTTTCTTCAAATGCTGCAAAAGCATCTGCATCCAGAACCTCAGACCACATATAGGAATAATAACCGGCAGAATAACCGTCGCCGCTAAACACATGCAGAAAATGCGGTGTGCGGTGACGCATGATAATCGCTTCTGGCATACCTAGTTTTCTAAGAGTTTCAGCTTCAAACACCAGCGGATCGGTAATCTCCTGCTCACTGGTATGAAATGCCATATCCACCAGTGCCGAGGATGTGAACTCTACCGTGTTAAAACCGGCATTGAACGTAGCCGCTTTCAGCACTTTATCGATCAGTGCCTGCGGAATTGTCTCACCGGTTTTGTAATGAACGGCAAATTTTTCCAGAACCGCGCGCTCTGTGAGCCAGTGCTCGTAAAGCTGCGATGGCAATTCGACAAAATCACGTGAGACAGCGGTGCCGGAAATCGCAGGCCATGTCACATCACTGAGAAGTCCGTGTAAAGCATGGCCAAATTCATGAAACAACGTATGCGCATCATCAAGCGACAACAGCGCTACCTCACCTTTAGACGGCTTGGCAAAATTCATCACATTATAAATGATCGGCATCTGGCCGTTATCAAGCCGGTGTGACGACTGTAAAGCACTCATCCATGCGCCTGATCGCTTGCTTTGGCGGGCAAAATAATCGCCCAGAAACAACCCGCGGCGTGTACCATCCGCATTGAAGACCTCCCAGACCCGCACATCAGGGTGCCATGTCTGAATGCCCTTTTTCTCAAGAAAGGTCAGGCCGAACAAGCGGGTGGCGACATCAAAAGCCGCCTCAACCATTTTGTCCAATTGCAGGTATGGTTTGAGATCGCCCTCATCAAACGCAAAGCGGGTAGCGCGCAGTTTTTCTGCATAATAACGCCAATCCCAACCAGCCACCGGATGATTAAGCCCTGCCTCTGCCACCAGAACCTCAAGATCAGACTGCTCCTGAGCGGCACGACTTTTGGCTTTTTCCCAAACCGGCAGCAGCAAATCCATCACCGCATCCGGCGTTTTTGCCATTGTGTCATCAAGTTTCAGAGCTGCAAAACTTGCATAGCCTAACAGTTTTGCTTTTTCACTACGAAGTCTGACAATCTCGCTAACCAGAGCACGATTATCCGTATCGCCACCATTTTCACCACGCTTTGCCCAAGCTTCATAAGCTTTTTCCCGCAAAGAGCGGTTTGAGGAAAATGTCAGAAAAGGCTCAACAATCGCACGTGACAGTGTAACCGCCCACGCATCATCGCGGCCACGCTCCTGTGCTGCCGACTTCATCGCATCACGCAACTGATCCGGCAGTCCATCAAGCTCAGCCTCATCGGTGATGAACAATACCCATGTCGCTTCATCTTTGAGAACGTTCTGGCCAAAACCGGCACCTAATCCGGCCAGTTTTTCATTAATATCGGCCAGCCGTGTTTTACCTTGTTGATCGAGTTTAGCGCCATTGCGCACAAACCCCTTCCAGCTCTTTTCCAGAACACGCACTGTTTGCCCGTCGAGATCAAGGCTGTCGCGTTTCTGATAAAGCGCATCAAGACGGGCAAACAGTGCCTCATTCATCATGATACGTGAACTATGACGCGACATTTTAGGAGCAACCTCGCGCTCCAGCGCCTGAATCTCTTCATTCGTATGGGCACCAGCCCGCATCCAGAACACCGAGGCCAAATGTGAAAGCGCACGCCCTGAAAGCTGCAAGGCTTTCAGCGTATTTTCAATGGTCGGAGCATCGGGGTTATGAATTACCGCCTCAACATCTGCCCAATCCTGCTCAAGCGCCGGATCAAAAGCCGCTTTAAAATCGCTATCGGTAAATTTGCCGAAATCCGGCAGACCCAGCGCACCGCCCCACTCTGTGAGCGCCGAATAGGCAGATATGGCCTGATTGTCCTGCAGTTTTTGCATGCGTGTCTCCGATAGCTGTCATGGTCTTCAAGTGATATTTAAGCAGCTCGCCCCCTCATCACAAGTCACAAACCAACCACCGGCAGCATTTAAGCCGAATATTTGCGTGCCTGCGCTATAAAGGCCGGGGCGCATGAATTGTCTTGATTTGTTTCGATTTTTTATCCCTTCTACACAGGCGCGTGCTCCACACACGCGCTCTGCGCGTATTGGATAATTTCTACTTTCACTGAAAAGCGGGACCATGCCTGACCAGTCTCCAGCTGCGCATAAAAATGCGCCAACGCCTGCTGTAACGGCTACGCATCCGATGACACCGCCGGTCATGACCGAGCGCCGTGTCGGGATTGTCGGTGGTTTTCTTGCTGCAGTCGGCCCTGTGGCTATGTCGCTCTATACACCGGCAATGCCTGAGATTGTGAGTGATTTCGGCACAACCGAATCCGCCGTTAAATTAACACTCACGGTTTATTTTGGTGGCTTTTGCTTTGCGCAGCTGATCTGCGGCCCGCTCTCTGACGGTTATGGCCGCAGGCCGATTACCATTCTCTTCATGTCAATCTATTTGGCTGCCAGTGTGCTCGCATTGTTTGCGCCAACAATTGAAGTTATGGTGCTGGCACGGCTACTGCAAGGTATTGGCGCGGCAGTGGGTGTGACCATCTCGCGCGCTATTGTGCGCGACCTGTTTACCAGTGACCGCTCAGCGCGGGTGATGAACCTGATCGGTCTTGTGCTCGCCGTAGGCCCCGCTATTGGCCCGACCTTGGGCGGGCTGACTTTGGAGTTCCTGGGCTGGCATGCCATATTTTTAGTCATGATCCTGCATGGTATAGCGGTGATGACCATGATGCTCTTTTACGTGAAAGAAACCAGCACCCCTGACCGCGCACAAGTTCGTCCGCGTGTTTTGGCAAAGTCTTATCTCAGCCTGTTGCAACAGCCCTATTTCCTGTTTTCCAGTCTTGTACTCACCGGTGCCACCGGCGCACTTTACACCTCAGCCACCATTCTGCCGTTTATCCTTATGACCCGTGTCGGGCTCACCGCCAGTACATTTGGCATGGGCATGTTGCTGCAAACAGCCTTCTATATCTCCGGCAGCATCATTTACCGGCTGCTGATGAACCGGATAGCGATTTTCAAACTATCCTGTATCGGGCTTGCCTGCACGTGCTCTGCAAGCATTTTACTCGCTGTGCTGCTGCGTTTATACGAGCCGAGCTATTTGCTGATCATGCTGCCAATGGGGCTTTATGTAACGGGCATTGCTTTTCTCAGCCCGCAAATGAGCACCGCCGCTTTAGCGCCTTTTCCGCATATTGCCGGTTCTGCCTCGGCAATGATGGGTTTTTTTCAGATGATCGGTGGCCTGATCGGCGGCTTGATCTCCGCATCAATGGGCGATCCGGTTTTGGCAATGGCAACCTTGCTGCCGCTGATGGGATTGCTGTCGCTGTTAAGCTTTATCGTGTGGAGCAGGTTAAAAATGCCATGCGCGGTAATTATTCATAAAATTCCAACATAAATTATCTAGAAAGCTTTCTGCGAAAAGAAAAAGTACTGAGAAATGCGCCATAATTGTAAATCTTGTGCGCTGCATTATGGGCAGCTTCAACACCCTTAATCCGGCTAAGGCGGGTTGACATCTGCAACGGAACAGCACAAAAACACCTTAAGGTCGCCCTCGAGGCACACCTGTTTTAACCGGAGTTTCACTCTTATGCCCAGCGACAGTCACAGTCGATTGTTTATGCCGTCACCGGCAGACCTGACCTGATCGCTACGTGATTGGTTTGTTACGGTCTGCCTTTGACGGCGGATCGACAGAGAGGCAAACCAATGAACCAGAATACCAGCACCTATGGTGCAACTCTCGACACTACCAATCTTGCAATTACAACCTTGCTTGAGCAAATCAGCCTGTTACGAACCGGTGACGCTGTTGAGCTGATCAACGAGCTTGACCTTGATGATAAGGTTGCGCTGTTCCGTACGCTTTCAATCGATCAGGCAGTGCTGCTGCTTGATCGGCCTGAATTGCATTATGCTGATGAAATTATCGACAGTCTCGATAATATCCGCGCCGGAGAAATTCTCAACGGCATGTCCGCTGACCGTGCCACCGATATTTTTCATGAGCTGGACTGGCCATCACGTAATCGCCTGTTTGCGGTACTGTCGCCTGAAACCAAAACCACTCTGAAAAAACTGATGTTTTATCCGGCAGATACTGCCGGTGGTCTGATGACCACAGAGTTTATTGTTGTACCCTCAACATGGACGGCCGATCAGACCCTGCACTATATCCGCAAAGTCGAGAGCTCGCGTGAAACGGTCTATGCCATTTACGTCGAAGATCCGGTTACCAAAGTGCTACAACGCGCGGTAACGCTACGTCGCCTCATTACTTCTGATCCCGATGCACAGATTATGAATATCGGCCGCGATGAAGAGCCCCTCACAATCCCGCCACTGATGGATCGTGAAGAGGTTGCGCGCTTATTCCGTAAGCACGATCTGCTCGCTATTCCTGTGGTTGATGAGGAGCATCATCTGATCGGCATTGTCACTGTAGATGACGTGCTGGATGCGATGACGGCTGAAACGTCGGAAGACGCCTATAAATTCGGTGGTATGGAGGCTTTTACCAAGCCTTATATGCAAATCGGCTTTTTTGAAATGCTGCGCAAACGCGGTGGCTGGCTGTGTATTCTGTTTTTAAGCGAGATGCTGACGGCAAGTGCCATGCAGCATTTTGAGGTTGAACTGGAAAAAGCCATTGTGCTGGCGCTCTTCATCCCGCTGATTATGAGCTCAGGCGGCAATTCCGGCTCACAGGCGACCTCGCTGCTGATCCGCGCACTTGCACTGCAGGATTTGAAACTTGGTGACTGGTGGCGCGTAGCGCTGCGTGAACTGCCAACCGGATTGGTCTTGGGTTCTATGCTTGGTCTGATCGGCTTTGTCCGTATCGCCGTATGGCAAAAAACCGGCCTTTATGATTATGGCGAGCATTGGATACTGATCGGCATTACCATCGGCGTTGCACTTGTCGGCATTGTAATGTTCGGTTCACTTACCGGCTCTATGCTGCCATTTATCCTCCAGCGCCTCGGGCTTGACCCTGCCAGCGCCTCGGCTCCGTTTGTTGCCACCCTTGTCGATGTGATGGGGCTGGTGATTTATTTCAGCGTCGCTGTCATCTTCCTGACGGGAACTTTGCTGTAAAAAACAAAGACCGGGCGGTTAAAAAGCCCGGTTTTTTCTTACCCATGCTGTCATTGCAGGTCTGCTTTGTTATCATGATTATGCTAAAATCACCCCGACCCCTTTTAAAATTGGCGAAAAACCTGTAAGAGCGCCCCATTATCTGCGGCGTTCACTCGGTTTTGTCCTGGGCGTCCCAACCCCCTATTCAGAGTGATACTCAATGCAATTGCGCAACATCGCGATCATCGCACACGTTGACCATGGCAAAACGACCCTGGTTGACGAGCTTCTGAAACAGTCCGGCGTATTCCGTGACAACCAACGCGTTACCGAACGCATGATGGATTCTGGCGATATCGAGCGCGAGCGCGGCATCACCATTCTTGCCAAGGCAACATCAGCCGTTTGGAAAGATACACGCATCAACATCGTCGATACCCCAGGTCACGCCGATTTCGGTGGTGAGGTTGAGCGTATCCTCAGCATGGTTGACGGCGTTGTCGTACTCGTTGACTCTGCTGAAGGCCCGATGCCACAGACAAAATTCGTCGTTGGTAAAGCGCTGAAGCTTGGCCTGCGTCCGATCGTGGCTATCAACAAAATTGATCGTCCGGATGGTCGTCATGAAGAAGTAATCAACGAAGTTTTCGACATGTTTGCAGCGCTTGATGCGACTGACGAACAGCTCGATTTCCCGATCCTTTACGGTTCAGGCCGTAACGGCTGGATGGCTGAAAGTCCGGAAGGTCCAAGTGATCAGGGTCTGGCTCCGCTTTACGATCTGATCGTTAAGCACGTACCGGCACCAACAGTTGCTCAAGGTCCGTTCTCAATGATCGGTACCATTCTGGAAGCTGATCCGTTCCTCGGCCGTATCATTACCGGACGTATCCATTCAGGCACATTGAAGCCTAACCAAGCTGTTAAAGTGCTTGGCCAGGACGGCAAAACCCTTGAAAACGGCCGTGTTTCCAAGATTCTTGCTTTCCGTGGTCTGGAACGTACAGCCATTGAAGAAGGTGTTGCAGGCGACATCGTTGCGATTGCCGGTCTTTCAAAAGGTACTGTAGCCGACACATTCTGCGACCCGTCGATCAATGAAGCCATGAAGGCTCAGCCGATTGATCCGCCAACAGTAACCATGTCTTTCATCGTTAACGACAGCCCGCTTGCCGGTACTGAAGGCGACAAAGTAACCAGCCGCGTTATCCGTGACCGTCTGCTGAAAGAAGCTGAAGGTTCGGTTGCGCTGAAAATTGAAGAATCAGAAGATAAAGATTCTTTCTATGTTTCAGGTCGCGGTGAATTGCAGCTCGCAGTTCTGATCGAAAACATGCGTCGTGAAGGTTTTGAGCTCAGCATTTCGCGTCCGCGCGTTGTGATGCACAAAGATGATAACGGCAACCTGCTTGAGCCGGTTGAAGAAGTTGTTATCGACGTTGACGAAGAATATTCCGGCACCGTTGTTCAGAAAATGTCTGAGCGCAAAGCCGAAATGGTTGAGCTGCGTCCATCCGGTGGTAACCGCGTTCGTCTGGTGTTCTTTGCACCAACCCGTGGTCTGATCGGCTACCAGTCAGAACTGATGACAGACACTCGCGGTACAGCGATTATGAACCGCCTGTTCCATGAATATCAGCCGCACAAGGGCCCGATCGGTGGTCGTACTCAGGGCGTTCTGATTTCAAACGATCAGGGCGAATCAGTTGCTTATGCGATGTTCAACCTTGAAGATCGCGGCCCGATGATCATTGATGCCGGCACAAAAGTTTATCAGGGCATGATTGTTGGTATTCATACCCGTGATAATGATCTGGAAATTAACGTGCTGAAAGGCAAGAAGCTTACCAATATGCGCGCATCCGGTAAGGATGAAGCGGTTAAGCTGACCCCGCCGATCCGTATGACTCTTGAACGTGCTTTGTCATGGATTCAGGACGACGAACTGATGGAAGTAACTCCGAAGTCGATTCGTCTGCGCAAAATGTACCTCGATCCAACCGAGCGTAAGCGTCACATTAAAGCGAAAAATAACTAAAATAGAAAACGGCGCCTCAGGCGCCGTTTTTTTAACTGTCATCAGGGCTTATAATTATTTTACAATCAAAACCGGCACTTTGCTCAGCGACAGCACTTCGGAAGCCTGACTGCCGAGCAGCAATTTATTCATACCGCGGCGGCCATGAGAGGCAATCACGATAAGATCGGTTTGATGTGTTGCAGCGGCTTCAACAATACCAACGGCCGGTGATTGATTCTCAATATGCAGACCTTCAGCCTGCAGACCGGCATCCCGCGCCTTAGCGAGCGCCTGCTGCACAATAGCTTTTGCCTGTTCAGCCATTGATTCGCGATAGTCTTCAAAAATTTCCGGTGAGGTGCTCAGCCCCGGAGCTACGACAATACCATAGCTTGGAAACAGATCTGTCACCGTCACAATCGTCACTTTCGCATCCAGCATTTTGGCCAGACCAATAGCCTGTTCCAGACCTTTATTAGCAAGTTCCGAACCATCGGTTGCAACCAGAATATGTTTATACATTCTCTCCACCTTTCCTCTTTGCAGCTGTTTCGCTAAAAATGGCTATATCCCACCCAAAGCCTCATCAGACATGCAAACTATATAAGCATCTAAGCATTACGCGCTTAATTTCCATTGATTGCGATCAAAAAAAGCCATCCTAAATAGTATTTATTCATAATTACAAAATCCGTAGAAATATCTCTGCTGAAGCTTGGTTATGCAAATATCATTCTATAATTTCCAATATGTGGAATTTTATTCTAACATATAAATGTTTTCAGCAAGTATGCGCCTATAATCCTCCCGCAACAGGCCGTATGCTTTGCGAAAAGATCAGGAGATTTGCAATGAACGATTCGAACAAACCAGGCCGTGGCCGGATTTATTCATCTATTCTTGAAACAATCGGCAATACACCGCTTGTCCGCATTGACAAATTCGCCCGCGAAAACGGTGTCGTTGCCAATCTTCTTGTGAAACTCGAATTTTTCAATCCGCTTGCCAGCGTTAAAGACCGTATTGGTTTGGCCATGATTGAATCTCTTGAGGCGTCAGGCAAAGCCGTAGCAGGCAAAACTGTGCTTGTAGAGCCAACCTCCGGCAATACCGGTATTGCTCTGGCCTTTGCAGCAGCTGCCAAGGGTTACAAGCTGATCCTCACAATGCCTGAGACTATGTCTGTCGAGCGTCGTAAGCTACTTAAACTGCTTGGTGCTGAGCTGGTTTTGACCGAAGGCGCTAAAGGCATGAAGGGCGCGATTGCAAAAGCTGAAGAAATAGCAGCTGAAAATCCTGACGCGATCATTCCGCAACAGTTTGAAAATGCGGCAAACCCGGAAATTCACCGGAAAACCACCGCAGAAGAAATCTGGAACGATACCAGTGGTGAGGCAGATATTCTAATTTCGGGCATCGGCACCGGTGGCACCATTACCGGTATCGGCCAGACACTCAAAGCCCGCAAACCTTCATTCAAAGTTGTGGCTGTTGAACCGACAGATTCACCGGTACTTTCCGGTGGTAATCCGGGGCCACATAAAATTCAGGGCATTGGTGCAGGATTTATACCCAAAACACTGGATACCGATGTTTATGACGAAATCATTCAGGTCGCCAATGAGGATGCATTTACGCAAGCCCGCCAGATTGCCAAGATTGAAGGTATTCCGGTTGGTATTTCTTCAGGTGCAGCCCTCAAAGCCGCTATCGAAGTCGGTAAGCGTCCGGAAAACAAAGGCAAAAACATCGTCATTATCATTCCGTCTTTTGCAGAGCGTTATCTGTCTACCGCTTTATTTGACGGCCTTGATGGCTGATTGTATTGTTTTTTAGAATAAAAAGCCGGCTTAACAGCCGGCTTTTTCATGTCTTTAAGATCTAGAACATTTCACTGCCAAATTGAATCAACTTGATAGTGAAATGCTCTAGCGGATCTGGGAGATATCCGTTCAATCTGTTTTTAATGCGAGTGGCGGGCTGCGCAAGCAGGGCCGGGACCACGCATATAATGACGTTCCGGACGATAACTTGGCGCCAGGAACTCAGAAAATAATTTAATAATTTGACGAAACTGAACAATCAGACCCATCGCCGTACACCCTGATTAATTTATTGATATTATTGTTACCGAAGCACAAATCGCCACGGTGAATTTAAGGTAAAGAATAGCTAACAAAGATGAACCTTGCGTGAAGCGACATCCTTAACAAGCTGTTAAAAATAACCTTTTATTTATTAATACAAATAAAAACCCTGCTTTTGAGGCTCAAAAGCAGGGTTTTATCATTTTAGTATTCACATGCTGACGAAATCTTAACGGGTTGGCACCGGTTCATCGCCACGATAATCATAGAATCCGCGTCCGGTTTTACGTCCCAGCCAGCCGGCTTCAACATATTTAACCAAGAGCGGACATGGGCGATATTTAGAATCCGACAGCCCTTCATACAGCACCTGCATAATCGACAGGCAGGTATCCAGACCGATAAAGTCGGCTAGCTGCAATGGGCCCATCGGATGATTGGCACCGAGCTTCATAGCGGTATCAATAGCATCAACACTGCCCACACCTTCATAAAGCGTATAAATCGCTTCATTGATCATTGGCAGCAAAATACGGTTGACGATAAAGGCTGGAAAATCGGCTGAAACAGTGATGGTTTTACCCAGTTTCTGCACAAAATCTCTAGACGCTGTAAATGTCGGCTCTTCAGTCGCAATACCGCGGATCAGCTCTACCAGCTTCATCACCGGTACCGGATTCATAAAGTGAATACCAATAAACCGTTCCGGACGATCTGTGGTTGCTGCAAGCCTGGTAATTGAAATCGAAGACGTATTGGTGGCCAAAATAGCATTGCTATGCAAATGCGGGCAAACTTGTGCAAAAATCTGCTTCTTGATCGCTTCATTTTCTGTAGCCGCCTCGATTACCAGATCGCAAGGCGCCAGATCAGCCATTGTCTTTGCAGGCTTGATCAAGGCAAGACCGGCAATACGGGCATCTTCAGCAAGCTTGCCCGATCCTACCTGACGCGCCATATTTCCACTGATAGTGGCAATGCCATTTTCCAGCCGCTCAAGTGACGCATCATGCAACAGCACCTCATAGCCTGCCAGCGCACAAACATGAGCAATACCATTGCCCATCTGCCCCGCCCCGATAATGCCCACTTTTTTGATCGTAAAACTCATGATCCGCTCCGATCCCTTCGTATCAATATATTAAACGTGATGAATGATTGGTCTTGCTGCCCAGCTGAGCAGCACCTTCAACCGAAGTCTATCCCTGATTAAAACAAAACGCGTCCGGATTAAACATCCGGACGCGTAATATTCTCACAAAGGATCATGTCTGATTGTTATGATCCCAAGTTTAAGACTCCAACGCCACTAAAAGCTCCTACCATTACAGAGCTTTTTCAAGCGTACATATTGTTACAGTGCTTTTTCAAGCTCTGGTAAAATCGTGAACAGGTCTCCGACCAGTCCGTAATCTGCAACCTGGAAAATCGGCGCTTCTTCATCCTTATTGATTGCAACAATCACTTTGGAATCTTTCATACCGGCCAGATGCTGGATCGCACCGGAAATACCGCAAGCGATATAAAGATCAGGCGCAACCACTTTACCGGTCTGCCCAACCTGCCAGTCATTCGGTGCATAACCGGCATCAACCGCCGCACGCGATGCGCCGATGGCAGCGCCGAGCTTATCAGCTACCGGTGTAATCACTTCATTAAATTTCTCAGCAGAACCAAGTGCGCGGCCACCGGAAATAATGATTTTTGCTGAAGTCAGTTCAGGACGGTCACCGCCTGAAATCTTAGCCTCAACAAATTTTGACACTGAAGGATCGCTGCCTGCATCAATGGTTTCAACGCTGGCCGAACCACCGTCAGCGGTTGCAGCAAATGATGCTGTACGCACGGTGATCACTTTTTTAGCATCGGTGGTTTCAACCGTCTGGATCGCATTACCCGCATAGATAGGACGCTTGAACACATTAGCAGAAACAACTTCGGTAATTTCTGAGACCTGTGCCACATCCAACAATGCTGCAACACGTGGCAGCACGTTCTTGCCTGATGTTGTGGCCGGTGCAATCACAGTATCATAGCCACCGGCAAGGTTTACCAACAGTGCGGCGGTTGGTTCTGCCAAACGGTTTTCCAGCGCATCGCTTTCAGCCAGCAATACTTTGCGTACGCCGCTCAGCTTGGCAGCAGCATCAGCAGCGGCCTTGGCACTTTTACCGGCAACCAGCACATCCACATCGCCGCCAATTGCCAGCGCCGCAGTTAAAGCCTTTGCAGTCTGTTCGGAAAGGCTTGCATTATCGTGTTCTGCAAAAAGAAGAATAGCCATAATCGTTTTCCTGTCCTGTCCGAATTACAATACGCCAGCTTCGTTCTTGAGCTTTTCAACCAGCTCAGCAACGGAAGCGACTTTAACACCGGCTTTACGGCCCGATGGTTCTTCAGTTTTAAGGACTTTCAAACGTGGTGCGGTATCAACACCAAAATCTGCCGGTGTTTTCTCATCGAGCGGCTTCTTTTTGGCCTTCATAATATTTGGCAAAGAAGCATAACGTGGCTGGTTCAGACGCAAATCCGTGGTGATAATGGCAGGCAATTTAACTTCAATAGTCTGCAATCCGCCATCCACTTCACGCGTTACATGTGCGGAGGTTTCAGAAAGTTCAACTTTCGAAGCAAAGGTTGCCTGTGCCCAGCCGAGCAATGCCGAAACCATCTGACCGGTCTGGTTTGCATCATCATCAATGGCCTGTTTGCCAAGAATAACCAACTGAGGCTGTTCAGCGTCAACCACGCCTTTAAGAATTTTAGCGACAGCAAGTGGCTCAACCGCATCATCATTCTTAACCAGAATGGCGCGATCAGCGCCCATTGCCAGCGCAGTGCGCAGGGTTTCCTGTGCCTGTGCAGGCCCGATTGAAACCACAACCACTTCAGAAACCTTGCCGGCTTCCTTGAGTTTCAATGCCTCTTCAACCGCGATTTCATCAAACGGGTTCATCGACATTTTAACATTGGTCAGCTCAACGCCGGAACCGTCACTCTTGACGCGGATTTTGACGTTGTAATCAACAACCCGTTTAACTGCGACCAGAACTTTCATTCGGTTAAAATCCTCTCCACTTGAACAGCGCCTGCTGCCCTTTTCCGACACAATAACAGCCTGTTTAAATCCGGCTGATACCTGTCGCACCTCTCAGTCAAATACAATTTATAGCCAAGCCGCAGCAAGTACTTGCCTGAGGCCGACATTGCAAATTGCACCGCAACATTCATCCAAAACCTGCTGAAGCTTCAGAAATCCCGCGTGACCCTAATTCTGAACGGCAAACAGGTCAATCATAACCATCGCAAGAGCCATGAATTCTCGTCATAACCTCTTCAAATTCAAAGCAGGTGAAATCCGGCATGTCGCGTGCAGAACATATTAGAAAAATATTCTCTAACGATTGAGCCCCGGCACCCACAATATATCAACGCGCCCCTGATCATTGGCACTGCGTCCGGCAACAAATAACAAGTCGGATAACCGGTTAATATAGTGCAAGGCGGCATCCGATACCTGCTCACCCTCTTGCGCGACCAAGGCCACCATTGCGCGCTCGGCGCGCCGTGTAATGGTTCTTGCAAGATGAAGATGTGCAGCAAGCGATGTACCACCGGGCAAAATAAACGAATTCAACGGCTGCAACTCTGCATTCAGCCCATCAATTTCCTGCTCCAGACGCTCAACTTGTGTGGTTATGATGCGAAGTGGCTCATAACCAAGATCGGCACCCAGACTTGCACCAAATTCCGGGGTCGCAATATCAGCACCAAGATCAAAAAGATCGTTCTGCACTCTCGCTAATATTGCATCAAGTTCCGCCATCAGTGGTAGCGTATAGAGCCTTGCCATGCCGATAGCCGCATTAGCTTCATCAATATCACCGCAGGCAACAATCCGCAGATCATCTTTGCGACGGCGTGGACCAGCCGCAAGTCCCGTAGTGCCATTATCGCCGGTGCGTGTGTAAATCTTGTTCAGCTTAACCACGATTATTCCTGCCTTCTGTGCTGCAATAAACTGTATTTACCTGCGGGCAAAATACAGCGCACCAACCATCAGCAATACCGCAATGAACTGAAACACGATACGCAACCGCATCAGCTTGTTGGATCTATTGCCATCTCCATTGCGCAACATATTGCGCAAACCTAAAAACAACACGATTGGTACCACCGCAATGGCAATCATAGCCGCCACTTTAAAACCGCTATCCATTAAAGTCTCCCGTCATCTCCCGACTGCCCAAAAGCAGCCCGCCTTACTCTCATATAACTATGTAACAGAAGCTTTTTCAGTCAGATAGAGTTGTTTATGTAAAAGGCTGCACCCCATGCGCCATCGCTCAGGATTGGTCAGACAACATTTTATAAAGCCAGCGCGCCGGTAGCAAACGCTTGGCAAGAATGCCCATTTTTGCCGGACGTGTTACCAGATAATGCGGACGCGGACGCTTGTTTTCTAAAGCATGGAGCAAAACCTCGAATACCGCATCAGGACCGAGTTTAACCGAAGATTTGGTACCGCCGCTTTGTAGCTTGGCAAATTGGCGCCGGTAATCCTCAACATGCACTGATTTTTCCATATCAATATATTTTTCAGCATAGCCAGCAGCATTAACCGTAAACTTACTGGTAATCGGCCCCGGCTCAATCATGGATACCGATATGCCTGAGCCTTCAAGCTCCATACGCTGCACCAGCATCAGCCCTTCCAGTGCAAATTTTGACGACACATAAGCACCGCGCCATTTCATCGGCACCAGCCCTAAAATTGAAGAACAATGTACCAGCCGCCCGTTTTTACAGGCACGCATCGCAGGAATAAGCCGCTGCGTCAGATCATGCCAACCGAAAAAATTTGCATCAAACTGCAAGCGTAAAGCATGAAGCGGCAAATCTTCAACCGCCCCCGGCTGCGCATAAGCACCATTATTGAACAAAGCATCCAGCCGGTTATCGCACAACTCCAGCACTGTGGCGGCTAAGGCTGCGATCGATTCCGGCTCGCAATAATCAAGATAAAAAGCTTCAAAGCCCTGCTCTTTCAGATAACGCAAATCCTGCTCTTTACGGGCAGTGGCAAATACCCGCCAGCCACGCTCTTTAAGTGCTTTTGCACAATAAGCACCAATGCCGCTGGAACAACCGGTGATCAGAATCGTTTTCTTCTGAGAGATGTGAGCCTGCGCTGTTCCTGTCATAGTCTGATGCTTATCAGCCGGTTGATAATCTGACATAATTGCAAATCCTGTCTTTAAAGCTGTTATGCACGTTGAATTTTACACGCATGCTCAGTTATACCACATCAGCGCTCTTGCTGAGTGTATTGTAAAATTACAATAGAGCAGTTTCAGAAAAAGTGAGAAACGGTTTTCTGAAACTGCTTTTAAAACAAAGAGAGCGTTTTTCTGCTTTAAGAAAAAACGCGCTCCGGCATTATTTTAAACAGCTTGAATCAACAGGCTGAACTCAAGGGACTTTCTGTCGATGCGAAAAATAATCCGTTTCCTGAGACAGATTGTAACCGATGCCATCGGTCACTTTGCATCTGACGACGGCTGGGCGTTTGCCTCACATATTGCTTTATCTGTGCTGCTGGCACTGTTTCCGTTTTTGATTTTTGCAACAGCACTGGCCAGTTTTCTCGGCGCCAATGCTTTTGCTGATACTGCCGTGCATATTATTTTCGACACATGGCCACCGGCAATTGCCGAGCCGATCGCGCGCGAAGTTAAAAACGTTCTGACAATTCAGCGTGGTGACCTTTTGACACTCAGTGTGATCGCCGCAGCCTATTTTGCTTCCAATGGTGTGGAGGCATTGCGCGTATCGCTCAACCGCGCTTACAGGGTAACAGATACCCGCTCCATCCTGTTTTGCCGCGCACAAAGTCTTGGCTTTGTGATTGTGGCAACCTTGAGCATTATGGCTATCAGTTTTCTGCTGGTGCTCGCCCCGCTGGCCATGCGCCTTGCCGAGCAATGGGTGCCGGCGCTGCAAACCATGTCTGTATCTTTTGGCTTCTGGCGTTACACGATTGCCTTAACAGTTTTGATTTTCGGCCTGTTCGTTGTGCATATCTGGTTGCCAGCCGGGCACCGCTCCCTGCTTGATATTTTACCCGGCATTGTTTTGACAATGATCGCATGGCTGGCCGGTGCAACAGCTTTTGCAAAATATCTGGAAAGTTTTGCGAATTACGTCACCACCTACGCCGGTCTGGCATCGATCATGGTCGCCATTGTTTTTCTGTATATTATTGCTGCAATTTTTATTATCGGCGCCGAAGTCAATGCGGCGATCATGCTCTATCGCAACCGCGAGCAGCAATAAAAAAGGCGCGTAAAACGCGCCTTTTCTAAAGTTAATAAGATTATCAGATAAGCATCAGGCCGCCAGATTTAGGCAGCTGACTTAGGCTTAATCAAATCTTTTGACAGCAACAGTTCAGCAATCTGAATGGTGTTTAGCGCTGCGCCCTTGCGCAGGTTATCGGCAACGATCCACATTGAAAGACCGTTTTCGAGTGTAATATCCTCACGGATACGTGAGATGAAAGTCGCATCTTCGCCAGCGCTTTCATAAGGAGTGATATAACCACCATCCTCATGCTTATCGATAACCTGACAGCCTGGCGCTTCACGCAGGATCTCACGGGCTTCCTCAGCGCTGATCGGCTTTTCAAACTCAATATTCACAGCCTCTGCATGGCCGATAAACACAGGCACACGGACAGCCGTGCAAGAAACCTTGATCTTAGGATCAAGCATCTTTTTGGTTTCTGCCATCACCTTCCACTCTTCTTTCGTAGAGCCGTCTTCCATGAAATCATCAATATGCGGAATGACGTTGAAAGCGATACGCTTGGTAAATTTCTGTGCTGAAACAGGATCCGCTACAAATACTGCACGCGACTGCTGAAACAGTTCATCCATACCGTCTTTACCAGCGCCAGATACGGACTGATAGGTGGCAACAACAATACGTTTGATCGTCGCTACATCATGAAGCGGCCTCAAAGCGACAACAAGCTGCGCTGTTGAACAATTCGGATTGGCAATAATATTACGCTTGCGGAACCCTTCAATCGCATCCGGATTAACTTCCGGCACGATCAGCGGCACATCCTGATCATAACGCCAGGCCGATGAGTTATCGATCACAACACAACCCTGCGCTGCGATTTTCGGCGACCATTCTTTAGAAATCCGGCCACCGGCAGACATCAGGCAAATATCGGTATCAGAAAAATCATAGGTGTCGAGTGCTTTAACTTTCAGCGTTTTATCACCGAAAGACACTTCAGTGCCCTGACTGCGACGGGACGCAAGCGCCACCACTTCACTCACCGGAAAACCGCGCTCTTCAAGAATATTGAGCATTTCGCGACCCACATTACCTGTGGCACCGACAATAGCTACTTTGAAACCCATGTGAAATCTCCTGTCCCTCTCCGCTTCACACCAGAAAACCCGTTGGCCACGCAGGTTCTCCACCCCGGGCCTAACCCGGGAGAGGGTGAGCAGGCCAAGGGATCAGACCGTTTTAGTGGTCGTTTTCAAGGTGATTGTTTTCAGGGCAATCATGGCCGTTTTGCTAATTTTGAATCGTGAAGATGGTATCGCCATAGCTCTGCCACCGGACACAAGGCCCGAAAAAGCAGCGATAACTAATGGCAAAGCGAGGGATTCCACGCATGATCTCCTTATTCACTGCTGCTTTTAGCGCGATTTTACCAAGAGTCAATTGCCGTTTATGTCGTCACAGTCGTGAAATATTTATGAAAACACCAATTTATAGCAACCGGCACCGGCGCCAGCGTCCGGCGTCGGTAAATTTTACCCGTTATTATACTAAAGAATACTGACGCAAATCTCGTTTTCAGTTCATTGTAACAGTGATTGCTTTGCCAGCCGGTTGGAGGACCGCAGGTAACGCAGACCATCTCAACGATCTCAGACTATAATTATTCAAAGAACATCGTCTGCATTATCACGAGCAATAAATATCATTGCCCTTATGGCAAAAGCACTGCCGGGGGCTTTTATCTGGGAGGATAAGATATGGCTTCAGTAGATGGCGTGCGGGAACGCGCCCCTAAAATGACCAAGGAGGAGCGCAAAGTTATTTTTGCTTCATCCCTTGGTACCGTTTTTGAATGGTATGATTTTTATCTCTACGGCTCACTGGCAATTTATATCGGTGCCGCCTTCTTTAGTGAATATCCTGAAACAACCCGTAATATTTTTGCGCTGCTAGCTTTTGCTGCAGGCTTTCTTGTCCGCCCTTTTGGTGCGCTGTTCTTCGGCCGTATCGGCGATCTTGTCGGCCGTAAATATACATTTCTTGTCACTATCGTCGTAATGGGGCTTTCAACATTTCTCGTCGGCCTGCTACCGGGCTCGGCATCTATCGGTATTATCGCGCCAATCATTCTGGTTTGCTTGCGCATGCTTCAGGGGCTGGCATTGGGTGGTGAATATGGCGGTGCGGCAACCTATGTGGCTGAACATGCGCCAAACGGCCGCCGCGGTTTCTACACATCATGGATTCAAACCACTGCAACCTTCGGTCTTTTCCTGTCGCTCATCGTGATTTTGCTGATCCAAAATTCGATGACAGCAGAAGAATTTGCAGCATGGGGCTGGCGTATTCCGTTCCTGATTTCGGTCGTACTGCTTGGTATCTCCGTCTGGATCCGTATGCAGATGAGCGAGTCACCCGCCTTCAAAAAAATGAAAGAAGAAGGCAAGCAATCAAAAGCGCCATTGAAAGAGGCTTTCGGACAGTGGAAAAACGCCAAAATTGCGCTGATCGCCCTGTTTGGTCTGACCGCAGGTCAGGCAGTGGTGTGGTATACCGGTCAGTTCTACACCCTGTTCTTCCTGCAAAATGTTTTGAAGGTGGAGAGCATTTCGGCAAATATTATGATTGCCATTGCGCTTCTCATCGCCACACCATTCTTCCTGTTCTGGGGCTGGCTCTCGGATAAGGTCGGACGTAAGCCAATTATTATGGCTGGTCTGGCACTGGCAATTTTCACCTATTTTCCGCTGTTTAAAGCACTGACAACGGCGGCCAATCCGGCGCTTGCCCGTGCAGAAGCAACAATCAGCGCAACCATCACGGCACCTCCGGGCGATTGTACTTTCCAGTTCAATCCGGTTGGTACAGCAAAATTCACCACATCCTGTGACGTCGCAACGGCTTTCTTGTCGCGCACTTCCGTGCCTTACACGGTTGAAGCCGGACCTGCCGGTGTACCTGCAACTGTAAAAATCGGTGACAGTGTCATCACATCTTATGATGCTACCGGCGCTGATGCAAAAACACGTGGATCTGCCTTTATCCATGATACCAATCTTGCGCTGCAAAAAGCGGGCTTCCCGCTGATCCGCACGCCGGCAAAAGTTCTGGATACCAATCTGGATGCTTTTGTTGCAGCCAATCCGGAACTTGCGCTCAATGCTGATGTCATCCGTGCCGGTGAAGCTGCCAGCATGACAGCCGAGCAGATGGTTGCCGCCAAGATTATTACCGCAGCAGATGCGGCAACAATGACAGAGCAAAAAGTTTACACCATTGCGGATGCCGGTGCCTTTAAAATGGTTGCGAATCCGGATGAAGTAAACTGGCCGCTCACGGTGCTGATCCTGACCATTCTGGTGATCTATGTTACTATGGTATACGGTCCGATTGCCGCTATTCTGGTAGAAATGTTCCCGACCCGCATCCGCTATACCGGTATGTCACTGCCTTACCATATTGGTAACGGCTGGTTTGGTGGTCTGCTTCCGGCAACCGTGTTTGCAATGAGTGCTGCCAAAGGCGATATTTATTATGGCCTCTGGTACCCGATCATCATTGCCATCATGACATTGGTTATCGGTCTGATCTTTGTTCGTGAAACCAAGGATCGTGATCTGGATACAATGGAATAGAGCAGTTTCAGGAAAAGTGGGAACCGTTTTTCCTACTTCAAAGAAAAGTAAAAACGCTCTAGAGCGGGTAACGTTCAGGTTGGATCGCAGTGCCCGCTCTAGATCTTAGGTTTTACGCATTGTCATATCTATCAAGTTGATTCGACTTGATAGTGAAATGCTCTAGAATTTTTGAAATGCCAATAAAAAACCGCCGGAGCAGCAATACTCCGGCGGTTTATTCTATTAAAAAGCTCTGTTGCTCTCAGGCAGCAAGCGCTTTGAACTTGGCAAGAATAGCTTCGCCCATTTCCACTGTACCGACCTTTTTAGAACCTTCTGCCCAAATATCAGCGGTGCGGATACCATCATCAAGCACAGCAGCAATCGCTGCTTCAAGACGATCTGCCTCTTCAATCAGGTTGAAGGAGTAGCGCAGGCACATCGCAAATGATGCGATCATCGCAATCGGGTTGGCAATGCCTTTGCCGGCAATATCCGGTGCCGATCCATGAACAGGCTCATAAAGCGCTTTGCGGTTTCCGGTTACAGCATCCGGTGCGCCAAGCGAGGCGGATGGCAGCATGCCGAGTGATCCTGTCAGCATCGCAGCAACATCAGAGAGCATATCCCCAAACAGATTGTCGGTAACAATTACGTCAAACTGTTTCGGCCAGCGTACCAGCTGCATACCACCGGCATCGGCCAGCATATGTTCCAGCTCGACATCGGCAAATTTGGCTTTATGCGTCGCGGTCACAACTTCGTTCCACAACACGCCCGACTTCATAACATTGCGTTTTTCCATCGAGGTAACTTTGTTACCGCGGGTACGCGCCAGTTCAAAAGCCACACCGGCAATACGTTCGATTTCATAGGTTTCATAAACCTGTGTGTCGATACCGCGTTTCTGGCCATTGCCAAGATCGATGATTTCTTTCGGTTCACCGAAATAAACACCACCAGTCAATTCACGCACGATCAGAATATCGAGACCTTCAACCACTTCAGGACGAAGAGATGAGGCATCAGCCAGCGCCGGATAGCAAATTGCCGGACGCAAATTGGCAAACAGCTGCAAATCTTTACGCAAGCGCAACAGACCGGCTTCCGGACGCACGTCATAAGCTACGCTGTCCCATTTAGGGCCGCCAACGGCACCAAACAAGACGGCATCAGCAGCCAGTGCCTTTACCATATCATCTTCCGAAATCGCCTGACCATGCGCATCATAAGCGCTGCCGCCGACCAGACCTTCCTCGGTCTCAAAACCAAGATCTTTGGTTTCGTTCAGAAAAGTGATGATTTTGCGGACTTCTGCCATTGCTTCAGGGCCGATGCCGTCACCGGGCAGAAGAAACAGTTTTCTGGTTGCCATAATGCCATGCCTTTTTTCAGACCGCTGCCGGACGCGCCGCAGAGGTCACTCTCATTGAATTCAAACATCTTATCAGCCTTTGAAAAGCGTGTTCAAAGGCAAAGTGCTCGCTGTGAAAAAAATCACGTCTTCATAGCTTAAAACAGGGAACAGGGGGAAGTGTCAGACGCAAGATTTGACTAATATTTTTACATATTCAGCAATATTGTTACAGACGAGCAAAAAATGTTGCTCAGATAGCCCGGGCTAGAGCATTTCACTATCAAGTTGAATCATCTTGATAGGTATGACAATGCGATAACTCTAAAATCTAGAGCGAGCGCTGCGATCCAACCTGATCGTTACCCGCTCTAGAGCGTTTTCATTTTACATTGAATCAGGAAAGCCGCTCTATCTGCTTGTTTAAACGCAGTTACTGACGGAAAACCGGTTCCCACTTTTCCTAAAACTGCTCTATTCGATGGCCCTTGCCTCTGAGGCCAGCAAAATCGGTATGCCTTCACGCACCGGATAAGCGAGCTTGGCCTTTTTAGAGATCAGTTCACTATGCTCACGGTCATATTCCAGCGACCCTTTGGTCAGCGGACACACCAAAAGCTCCAGCATTTTTGTATCAATCTGTTTTATCGTGACCAGATCTTGTGCCATTGCCACCCCTATTCCACCACCGTAGCTTCAGAAAGATAACCGCTCCGGATGCGTCTATTGCAAGCCTGAACCATAGTCATCACGACTGCGTACCAAGGCAATTTCCGTAATGGCTACCAGTGTTTCCGCACGGGTTTTCAGATCCGGCGCCTCAAGCAAGGCCTGTTTTTCTGCCTCGCCAAAAGGCGACATCATCGACAAAGCATTGACCAATGTTTCATTGCCGGCTTTGGCAATGCTTTCCCAATCGGCATCCAGACTATTGGCCTCAAGATAATTGCGGAAAGCCTGCAACAATGCTTCACGGTCAACATCCTTTTCGCCCTGATCTTCCTCAAGATCCTGCAAATAACATGTAACCCGTGCCATACGAAACGGATGCGCCGTGTTCTGCTCTTCTTCAATCTTAAACCGGCACACGCCCTGCAGGGTAATCAGCAGCCGCCCGTCACCGGTTTCAGTGTAAGAAGTAATGCGGCCAAGACAGCCGACATCGCTCAGTTCCGGCCGGTCGGTGCCTTTGGTAGCGCCTTCCTTATCTTCAACAGCCACCCCATTCACAATTTTAGGCTGGATAATGCCAATCAGACGGTCGCCTGCCAAAACCTCATCGACCATCACCAGATAACGCGGCTCAAAAATATTCAGCGGCATTTGCCCACGTGGCAGCAACAATCCGGCCACCAGCGGAAATACCGGAATCACTTCCGGTAAGTCTGATGCTTTACGGTAATAGGCATTGCCGGCCTGCATGGAATATACCCCTCTTTCAGCTTATGAAAATAACAGTGACGACAATTTACGCCGGCCGCTCATGCTGGCCGGATCTTTGAAGCCCCATGCTTCAAAAAATTGCAGCAGCTGCTTGCGCGCGCCATCATCATTCCATGTACGATCGGCCTTCATAATCTCCAAAAGACCATCTGCGGCCTCTTCACGATGATCCAGCGCATTAGCAATCATCGCCAGATCAAAGCGCGCCTGATGGTCTACGGGGTCTGCAGCAAGACGTGCCTGCAACTCTGCCGGATTGCCTAAATGGGCAACCTGTTCCGCTAAAGCCAGCCGCGCTTCAACTGCACGGATTTGCGGATCGTCTTTTTGCTGTTCCGGTACTTTTGTCAGTACTTCGCGCGCTTTTTCATGCTCGCCACTATCAAACAAACAACCGGCAAGACCGGCCAATGCGGTCATATTATCCGGTACATTCTGCAAAACAGCCGCATAAATCTGCGCAGCCTGATCAGGCTCGCCTTGGGCGTGCATTTCTTGTGCTGCAGCCAGCGCTTCTTCAATTGCAGCCTGCGGGCCACCAACAGAGCCTGCACTTTTCGCAACTTTATCAATAAATTCGGTAATCTTGCTTTCAGGCAATGCGCCCATAAAGCCATCAACCGGCTGGCCATCAACAAAAGCAATCACTGCCGGAATGGATTGTATTCCCAATTGCCCGGCAATGGTCGGATGGTCTTCAATATTCATCTTTACCAGCTTTACAGCACCAGCAGCGGCATTCACCGCGCCTTCAATCAACGGCGTAAGCTGACGGCACGGGCCGCACCATGGCGCCCAAAAGTCGACCAGTACCGGCTGATTGCGCGATTCACTTAGCACATCTGCGGCAAAATTTGCTGTTGTGGTATCTTTAATCAATCCGTCAGCAACAGGCGCCGAACTACCAAAACCGGCCAACGATGCCAATGCACCGGCCGTGTCGTCATCTGCCTGCATTTGCGCCGGTGCGTGCTGCATACCAGTATCAGGCGCGGTATTGCCGCCATAAGATATATTGGTATTGCCCTGCCCGCCTAAACCACCGGCACTGCCATAAGACGCACCATATGGATTGCTGTCATAAGGATTATTACCGCTGTTCATAACCGTCCCTTATCCGTATCTCGTGCCAAAACCCTTTAGCACAACAAGTATGGCAGAATAAAATGCCTCTGCCATACTAATTCGGCATTTTTAGTGCAGCTTTCAAGCCCTTATCGTCAATCAGATATTGGCAGCCATTTCCACAGTGCTGACTGCCAATATCTGCGGTTCATGGCCTGTGGCTTTCAAAAATTTAAGCAAATCATCGCGGCGGATAGATGTCGTTGCTTCATTGGTCAGCGGATGGGCATTAATAATCTCATGACGCAACAATGCTTCATCAAGAATGATACTTACATTGTTCTCAGTATCATTGATCGCACCAAAGGCAGAAACCGCGCCCGGAATGAGGCCAAGATATTCCAGCAGCTTTTCAGGCTTGCCAAAAGATACTTTGCTGGCCGCACCAATCACCGTGTGAATGGTCTTCAGGTCAACAATCGCGTCCTCTTCAACAGTCACCAGAAAGAAATTGTCTTTCTTATCTTTCAGAAAAAGATTCTTGGTGTGCCCGCCGGCAATTTCACCACGCAAATTTTGAGAATCAGCAACCGTAAACAAAGGCGCATGTGTAACCGTTTGCACATCAATTCCCAATTCAGCGAGATAGGCATGCAATTCATCTGAAGTTTTAGCCATAGTTTGCGATTCTCCTCAATCAAGCACAATAAACCGGCACTCATCCTACACAGCATACAAAACTGCCTGCAATAAAACGGCAAAAAATGCCTGAATTTCTGCCTATACACAAAACAGTTTTATATTTTGCAGATTCCCTGTTGCAATTCATCACGGCTTTTGCCATATAGCGCAGGTCTTACGGACACACTGGTTAAGCGGGCGTAGCTCAGGGGTAGAGCACAACCTTGCCAAGGTTGGGGTCGAGGGTTCGAATCCCTTCGCCCGCTCCAGTTTGGTAAACTTCAAAAGCCGCGCAACAGCGCGGCTTTTTGCTTTTCAAAGCGAGTTTTAATACACCCTTTACGCTTGCAGCCTCGCGCACAGCTAAAACGCTCCTCCAAACAGTTTTGTCTTGAATTCCTTATAAAATTTACAGTTTTATCGAATTTTCCTGTTGCAAATCAGGTGGGCATTTGTCATATAGCGCAGGTCTTACCGACACACTGGTTAAGCGGGCGTAGCTCAGGGGTAGAGCACAACCTTGCCAAGGTTGGGGTCGAGGGTTCGAATCCCTTCGCCCGCTCCAGTTTGGTAAACTTCAAAAGCCGCGCATCAGCGCGGCTTTTTGCTTTTCCGGTATATTTTCATCAAACCAATATTTCTCACAGCTCTGCGCAGCATAAAAATATGGCGTCGCACGCGATGTGCAACGCCATATCCAGAAGGTCCGGTTTTCCAGCATGAAGACTTAAGAGGAGAAAACCTGCGCTTCTGTTTTTGCGATACGTCTGCGCGCAACGATGAAGGCCGCAATAAATGCAAGCGTCATCAACAACACGATTGTGGGCGCCGGAGCACTATCGATGAAGAAGCTGGCATAAACCCCGAAGAATGACGACAGCACGGCAATAATCACCGCAACAATCAGCATGGCACTGAAACTACGGGTTAAAAGAAATGCAATCGCTCCCGGTGCAATCAGAATGGCGATTGCCAGAATGATTCCCACTGCCTTGAGCGCCCCGACAATTGTGAGTGACAAAATAGCCAGCAAGCCATAATGCAGCAGCCTGACCGGCAAGCCAACCGCGCGTGCCTGTGCCGGATCGAAGGCATGCAGCAACAAATCCCGCCATTTGAAAACCAGCAGCGCAGTCACAATCACGGCTATAACGGCTGTCTCAACAATATCCTGAAAGCCAACCCCCAGAATATCGCCAAACAGAATATGGTCGAGATGCACATCGGCCTGTACTTTCACATACATCACAAGACCAAGGCCAAACATGCCTGAAAACACCACGCCCATAATCGTGTCTTGTTTAATCCGGCTGTTCTCCTTCAAAAAACCGGTTGCCAGCGCACAGAACATACCGGCAGCAAAGGCTCCAATCGCCAGCGGAATATTGATTATATAAGCCAGCACCACACCTGGCAGCACCGCATGGGAAACCGCGTCTCCCATCAATGACCAGCCTTTGAGCACCAGAAAGCACGACAGCATCGCGGCAGGCACCGCAATCAGCATGGCAATCACCATCGCATTGACCATAAACTCAAAGCGAAACGGCATTATCAGGGTTTCTATCAGGCTCATGACTGCACCTCCGCGCTGATCGCCTCAGCCGCACGCCTGCGCGCTGCAAGCATGCCGTGTTTAGGAGCGAGGAAAAATGCTGTCAAAAAGATGACGGTCTGCAACACCACAATAATGCCGCCCGTTGCACCATCAAGAAAATAGCTCGCATAGGCACCGGTAAAACTGGTGAGCGTGCCGATAATAACCGCAATCACCAACAGGCGCGGAAAGCGGTCTGTTAGCAAATAGGCCGTAGCCCCCGGCGTTACCACCATGCTGATAACCAGAAACGCCCCCACAGTCTGCATCGCCGCAACCGTACAGGCGGAAAGCAGTGTGAAGAAAACAATTTTCAGCAATGTCGGATTAAGTCCGATAGAGCGGGCATGGCTCTCATCGAAAAAGACGACCATCAGATCTTTCCAGATAAACAACAGAACAACCAGCGATACAAAACCGATAATCGCCAATTGCAGCGTATCGGCCGGTGTAATCGCCAAAATATTGCCCATTACAATTGTCTGAATACTGACCGCTGTCGGTTTAAGCGAAACCATAAACAGGCCAAGCCCGAAGAAGGATGTGAAAATCAATCCGATAATCGCATCTTCTTTAAGCTTGGTACGCTCATTGAGAAACAACATGGCTGCCGCTGCCAAACCACCGGAGAAAAACGCACCAAGCGCAAAAGGCAGCCCCAGCATGTAGGCACCCGCAACGCCCGGGACAATCGAATGGGACAGCGCATCACCGATCAGTGACCAGCCCTTCAGCATCAGATAACCGGAGAGAAAGGCACATACCCCCCCGACAAGCGCCGAAACCCACATGGCATTGACCATATATTGATAAGAAAACGGCTCAAGAAGCAGCTGCATCAGTCCGCTCCTTTTTCACTCTTATTGTGCGTCGCAGTCTCATGATACAGAACCAGCGGGCGCTCGTCATCGGTCAGAATATTGACCGGATGCGCCTTACCATGATCGGCATCATTCAGCACAAAATGACGCAAGACACCGCCGAAAGTCTTTTCAAGATTGGCCTGCGTAAAGATTGTTTTGGTATCGCCATAGGCCAGTACCGTGCGGTTAAGCAAAACGGTGCGGTCGCAAAACTCAGGCACGCTGCCAAGATTATGCGTTGAGACCAGCATAACCCGCCCCTCATCACGCAAGTCCCGCAGCAGCTTGATAATTGCTTCTTCGGTTTTAACATCCACACCGGTAAACGGTTCATCCAGCAGAATAACGCGGCTGTCCTGTGCCAATGCACGCGCCAGAAACACGCGTTTTTTCTGACCGCCGGATAATTCACCGATCTGCCTTTTGCGGTATTCAATCATACCAACACGTGCGAGTGCCTCAGAAACCACCTGATAATCAACCGGCTTTGCACGGCGCATCATGCCCATATGGCCGTAACGGCCCATCATCACCACATCCTCAACAAGGATAGGAAAATTCCAGTCCACATCTTCAGATTGAGGCACATAGGCGACCAGATTTTTCTTCAGCGCTTTATTAACCGGCAGACCAAGAATGCGGATATCGCCTTTCGCAAGCCGCACAAAGCCCATCAAAGCTTTGAACAGGGTCGACTTGCCCGAACCATTCACACCAACCAACGCAGTGATTGTACCATTTGGAATTTCAAAGCTGGCATCACGTAGAGCTGTATGACCGTTACGATATGTAACGGTCGCACCTGTAACCATAAGTCCTGCTCCCGCATCACCTGATGCGGGAGATCCCAATGTCTTGGGAGGGACATTCAACGGAGCATTCATTATTTAACTTCTCCGGCCTTCAAAGCACCAGCTTTCAAGCCATTGGCAATTGTCTCACTCGTTACACGTAACAGATCAATATAGGTCGGCACCGGACCATCTGGCTCGGAGAGCGAATCCACATAGAGAACACCGCCGTAAAGCGCACCGGTTTCAGATGCGACCTGCTTGGCTGGCGCTGCCGATATTGTACTCTCGGAGAACACCACTGTAATGCTGTTTTTACGCACTGCATCAATGACTTTACGAACCTGCTGAGGTGTGCCCTGCTGATCCGCATTGATCGGCCACAGGTAAAGCTCTTTCAGGTCGAAATCGCGCGCCAGATAGCTGAAGGCACCTTCACTTGTTACCAGCCAGCGTTTGTCTTCCGGAATATCTTTAAGGCTGTCTTTAATCGGATCAATCACTGCCTTGAGCTTCACCTTGTAAGCCTCGGCATTGGCTTTATAAATCTCAGCATTTGCAGGGTCATATTTCACAAAAGCATCACGAATATTATCAACATAGATCAGTCCAACAGATGGTGACATCCATGCATGCGGGTTAGGCTTGCCGGTATAAGGACCTTCAAAAATCCCGATCGGCTCCACACCTTCAGATACAACAACACTTGGTACATTTTTCAGGTGCTGAAAAAACTTCTCGAACCAGCGCTCCAGATTAAGTCCGTTCCACAAAATCAGCTGTGCATCCTGCGCCTTCATAATGTCGCCTGGTGTTGGCTGATAATCATGAATTTCTGCATCAGGCTTGGTAATTGATTCAACAATCGCAGCATCACCTGCAACATTTTTAGCAATATCTGCAATGACGGTGAAAGTTGTAACCGCTTTAAATTTTTCCTGTGCCGAAGCCGGTAGTGCCATTAGTGAAGTCACGAGTGCAAATGACAGCGTGACTGTAATCATACCGCCCAGCAGTACACGCCTTGTTTTATCGAACATATTCAATTCCTGTTGCAAATGATTGTCAGTTGCAGAATTTTTAACGGCTTTACCAAATAATTGCAAGTGATTTTCAATTGCAGAGCGGGGGCTGATAGCAATCTCGGTTTCAGTTGCGGAATAGTTAGCGTTTTACGCTTGACGAATTTCATTCCTGCGTTGATTATGCTCTTGCAAATCAATTGCAACTAAGACCCAGCCAACGGAAAGATTCATGCTCGACATTCCGGAAAATATGCGCACGAAATTGCGCCGCCAACGCATGCTGCAAATACAAAATATCAGCCATATTCGGGAAGCTCTGTGTAAAGCGGGTATGCGCCCGACACGCCAGCGCATGGCCATTGGCAATCTGCTGCTTTGTGGCGACCATCAGCATGTATCGGCCGATGACCTGCATTTAAAACTGGGCCAAACCGGCTACACCATGTCGCTTGCCACCGTTTATAATACGCTCAACCAATTCGCATCTGCAGGGCTGATCCGCAAAATATCTGTCAGTGGTCAGCGCACATTTTTTGATACCAATGCGCATAATCACCAGCATTTTTATCTCGAAGATGAAGACCGCATGATTGATATCAGCGGCGACATCTTGCAATTGCAGCCAATGCCGCTTGCCCCCAGCGGTTACCACATCACCAAAATTGATGTTCTGATCAGCCTCAAAAAGAATACGCCGGTTAAAACCCGCACTTCTGCAAAAGAAACCGCTGAACAGAAGGAATGTCGTGGATGCGGAGATTGCACCAAAGCGTGTCACACACTATAGGCTAGAGCGCATAGCGCCCAAAGGCGCGCGTGCATATAAAATTGAATGACTGCATAGCCACTGCATTATTTCGGATGAAATTGAAGCTGGTTATGCCAACAGCATCTACCGTGAGAGCCGTTTCACGTGAATCGCTCTCAGCCACCGAAGCGGCAAAGACGTCCCGGTCTGTGTTTGCTTCTCATAGTCTTTCTGCATAAGGACAAGCATACTATGTTAACAATTGGTGATAAATTTCCGGCCTTTGATCTGCGTGCCGTTGTTTCAACAGATCCGGCGGAAGCTTTCACACAGATTACCGAAGCCAGCAACGAAGGTAAGTGGAAGGTCATTTTTTTCTGGCCTAAAGACTTCACATTCGTTTGCCCGACTGAAATCGCTGCTTTCGGTGCTCTGAATTCCGATTTCGATCTGCGTGATACCGTTCTCTACGGCGCATCAACAGACAGCGATTATGTGCATCTGGCGTGGCGTCAGAACCATCCGGATCTGAAAGATCTGCCTTTCCCGATGCTGTCAGACATCAAGCGCGAGTTGAGTGAAGCCCTTGGCATCATTCACAAGGAAGAAGGCGTTTGCCTGCGTGCAACTTTCATCGTTGATCCGGAAAACAATATTCGTTTTGTTTCCGTCAATGATCTGAGCGTTGGCCGCAATCCGCAGGAAATCCTGCGTACTCTGGATGCATTGCAGACCAAGTCCCTTTGCCCTTGCAACTGGAACAAGGGTGATCAGGTCCTAGAAGCTGCTTAAGCTTCGTCCATGTGACCAGAAGCTGCTTAAGCTTCGATGATTTGAAGATCATGAAACCGGTGGCTCAGGCTGCCGGTTTTTTCTTTTGCCCAGTCGCTTTCGTTTGCCCAGTCGTTTTCTTTTGCAAAGTTGCCAGCGCCACGCCAAATGTTGTGGCAACCATACCGGCCACTTGTATCAGTGTCAGCGTTTCACCAAACAGAAAATAGGCCATCAGCGCCGCTGTGCCGGGCACGAGATAAAAGAATGACGCCACTTTGGACACTTCGCCCTGACCGATGAGGATCAGCAGAAGAAAAATTGCGCCGATTGATAATACCAACACCAGCCAGATCATCGCAAACAGCAATTCCGGCGACCAGATTACGCTCTGCGTCTCAAATGCCAAAGATAGAATACCGGTCAAAACACCAGCAGCAATATATTGTACGCTTGTGCCGCTTTTCAGATCAATCTTCACCGCAAACCGCTTTTGCCATACGGTGCCAATGCTGATCGCCATAACTGCTGCCAATGCTGCGCTTAGAGTTGCCGGATTAATTCCGCCGGAACTGAGCGAAAACTTAGGCGCAACCACTAGTGCCACACCGCAAAAGCCGATCAGCAAACCCAGCCATTGCCGCGGCACAACCACTTCGCGTAAAAACAGCGCGGCAATCAAAGTCGTGATTAATGGCTGCAAGCCTGACACCAGAGCTGTCATGCCCGCCGGCAAACCATGGCGCACCGCCCAGAACACGCCGGAAAGATAGATACCGTGAATAAGACAGCCGACAATCGCCGCATGCATCATGCCCCGCTTGTCAGGCCAGTGGGCGCCGCTCAGCACCGCCCAGAGCCCGAGAATTGCGGCAGCAATAAAAAATCGTGCCGTCATAAATAAGAATGGCTCGGCATAGGGCATTGCCAGCCCTGCTCCGATAAAACCGGTAGCCCAGAGAAAAACAAACAGAATAGTAAAATATTTGACTGGCATGATCTGTTCCGCAAACAATGCTACCGGCTTAGAGCGGGTAACGATCAGGTTGGATCGCAGCGCTCGCTCTAGATTTATCGCATTGTCATATCTATCAAGCTGTTTCAACTTGATAGTGAAATGTTCTAGAGCGGTTTACGTTTAAATTGGATCATGCAATCCGCTCTAAGTTATTGTTTTTACGCATTATCGTGGCCGTCCAATGATTCCATTGGACCACGAAATGCTCTAGCCCTGCCCCCGCTTAACCCTGCCACTGCCTTACGCCAAGCGCTAAACGCTTGCCAATCTCATTTGGCTCAGTCATGAAGCATGAATGACACAGCCTGATGAAAACCACACGATCCGTATTTATGTCGATGCTGATGCCTGTCCGGTCAAAAATGAAATTTTCAAAGTTGCCGAACGTCACAGCGTCAAAACATTTGTTGTCGCTAACAGCTTTATCGCTGTGCCGCGCGATGAGCCGCTGTTTGAGCGCGTTATTGTCGGCTCCGGCCTGGATGTGGCCGATGACTGGATTGCAGAACGCGCAAGCGCCGGTGCTATTGTGATCACCGCCGATATTCCGCTGGCACATCGTGCCGTTACATCCGGTGCGGTTGGCATCGCGCCAGATGGCCGACTGTTCAGCGCCGCCAATATCGGCAATATTCTGGCCACCCGTAATCTGATGGATGAATTACGCTCTGCCAATCCGGTATCGGGACAATTTGGTGGCTCAAAACCGTTTTCGCCACGTGACCGTTCAGCGTTTCTTTCTGCGCTTGATCTGGCAATTGTACGCTTGAAGCGTGACGGATTTTCAGTTTAACCGATCTCAGGAAGAGCGCATCCCTGCCGACATGCCCCCTGCAATAATCAGCAGCGAGCCGCCGGTGCGGTTACACATGCGCAAAACCCGATCACTTTTAAACACTGACCGCACCCGATGGGCTGCAAATGCTTAACTAAAGGCATTGGCAAAAGACAACACCAGAAATGGTGATTCGAAAATCAGCATATGCGTCCAAAAACGACCGTGAATATCAATAAACTGCAGTAAGAAAACCACGAAAAACGTAATGCTTTTCGGGTTAAGCGAAGTGACCGGCCAAACATCATTCCCCACGCTTAAATGATCCACGCAACAATCAGGCAAAGCAGAAAGCCCGATAGGTGTAAAATCACATTACTTACGCAGAATATTCGCCAGTCTTGTGAGCAAACAAACTTTCTAACCGCTATTGTTTACGCAGGCTCTTTGCCGCATTGATCAGTTTAACCGCATCCTGCCCTGCCCAGTCTGCGGGGCCGTTCATAGCAGCAACCTGACAGCCCTGATCATCGATCAGCAAGGTTACCGGCAGACCGAAAGCCAGATTTTTTCGCTTCAGATCATTGAACACGCCCATAGTGGCATCGCGATAAAAGCCGAGCTTCTGCACCCCGATCTCATTCAAAAATGCCTTTGGTTTAGTGTCATCGCCAGTATCTATATTAATAGCAATCACTTCAAAATCAGCGCCACCTTGTGCAGCTTGCAGCTCGTCCAATGCCGGCATTTCCTCACGGCATGGCGCACACCAGCTTGCCCAGAGATTAACCAGCAAAGTTTTACCCTGCCGGTCAGCGATTGAAATTTTTGCACCATCAGGAGCATCAAACTGCATTGTCTTGAGCGAAACCGGCATATCTGCTGGCTGCATCGCTGCCACAGCGCCGGTTGCAGCCGCAGTTAAACGCGCGAGCTGGTCTTGATTAAGCGCACATTTTTGATTGTTGGCAGTGCTATCAATGCTTGCTACTGCAGGAACAACATTGCCAGAAGGCGGTTCCATCACGTATACCGCTACAGCACCGGCCAGAAGTCCGGCGACGCCTGCAAGCAAAATCATTTTCGGACTGATTACACTTTGCGGTTTCGTCTTTTTATTGTCTTCGGCCATAATATCGTTCTTTACTCACTAGTTCCGGCTCAGGGCATAAGCGCATGACGACAGAAAAATCCAGTAACCAGATGTGGGGTGGCCGTTTCGCCTCAGGGCCCTCAGCCATCATGGAAGAGATTAATGCTTCGATCGGTTATGACCGCAAGCTTTATGCGCAGGACATTGCCGGATCGCTGGCGCATGCTGCCATGCTTGCCAAGACCGGCATTATTTCTGCTGAAGACCATAAGCAGATCTCCGATGGTTTGAATACCATATTAGCCGAGATCGAAAATGGCAAATTTACCTTCTCGCGTAAGCTTGAAGATATTCATATGAATATCGAGGCACGCCTCGCCGATCTGATCGGTGCGCCTGCAGGGCGCCTGCACACCGCCCGCTCGCGTAATGATCAGGTTGCGCTTGATTTTCGCCTCTGGGTTAAGAACGAGCTCGAAAAAACCGCTCATGCGCTTAAAACCCTGATCGGAGCGTTTCTGATCCGTGCAGAGCAGCATGCCACCACCGTTATGCCGGGCTTTACCCATCTGCAAACTGCGCAACCGGTCACCTTTGGTCATCATTGCATGGCCTATGTGGAAATGTTCGGCCGTGATCTCTCACGCGTGCGCGATGCAATCGAGCGGATGAATGAAAGCCCGCTTGGCGCCGCAGCACTGGCAGGTACCGGCTTTCCGATCGACCGCCATATGACCGCAGAAGCCTTGGGCTTCCGCGAACCGACCCGCAATTCTATCGATAGTGTTTCCGACCGCGATTACGCGTTGGAATTTTTGTCGATTGCCGCAATTTCTGCCACGCATCTTTCGCGCTTGGCTGAAGAAATTGTGATCTGGTCAACCTCGCAGTTCAATTTCATCCGCTTGTCAGATGCGTTTTCCACCGGCTCGTCTATCATGCCGCAGAAGAAAAACCCGGATGCTGCTGAACTGGTACGGGCCAAAACCGGCCGTATCACCGGTTCGCTTGTCGGTCTGCTGATGGTGATGAAGGGGCTGCCGCTCGCTTATTCCAAGGATATGCAGGAAGATAAAGAAGCTGTTTTTGATGCTGCTGAATCACTTGAACTGGCTCTGGCTGCCATGAGCGGCATGGTTTCTGATTTGACCGTTATTGAAGCTTCAATGAAGGCCGCCGCCGGTTCCGGCTATTCCACAGCAACCGATCTGGCCGATTGGCTGGTTCGTGAGCTTGGTATGCCTTTCCGTGACGCCCATCACGTCACCGGCCGCGCTGTTGCTTTGGCCGAATCGAAAAAAACAGATCTGGCAAGCCTGACACTGGCCGATATGCAGTCGATCAATGCGCAGATTACCGATGAGATTTTCGGTTTTCTCACTGTTGATAAATCGGTCAACAGCCGCCAGTCATTTGGCGGCACTGCACCACAGCAAGTGCTCAGCCAGATCAGCTATTGGAAAAACAGGCTGGTAACAGCCTGAAGCCATAATGTTTAACATGGGGACAGCGCATTTGGAGCGCTGCCCCATAAAGATCAGTGCAGTGCTGCTGTTTATAAGCGTCCCGGTTGGCCTTGTTGCACAATTGCGCTAAAACGATAGTCAGATGTTTCGTGCGGCTCTCAGGCCAAACACCAATTTCAGGACAAATCTTATGAAGAGCCGCGTGTTCATGACCTCTGTGATTATGCTTGTTGCCATTGGCAGCATTGTTACCGGCTGTGGCCGCCGTGGTCCGCTTGAAGCGCCGTCCAATGCAACCGTGCATGATGACTGGCGTAAAACCGACAAGAAGGCCGTCGAAGAAAAGCCGTTTATTCTGGATAAGCTCATCTGAAGCCGGTTTATTCTGATAAACTGTCCTTAAGATTTGCGAACTGCGAACGAAGACCGGATCTTTGATGCCAGAATCAGATATCAAACGCGCAATTAACAACGCTGACAACAGGCTACACCGCCTGCGTGTCAAAGCGGCTCTGCTACTGTGCTTTGAAAATCTATGGCCGCTGCTGCTTCCTGTTTTATTGCTCGCAGCCCTCTTGCTTAGTCTGCTCTGGCTAGGTCTGTTTCAGTATGCGCCGCGCTGGCTGCATCTGAGTATCACAGGCCTGTTTATCGTTGCATTTTGCTATTTTTTATCGCGGTTGCGCCATTTCAAACTGCCGGATGACCAAACCGTCAATAGCCGGCTGGAGCGTGAAAACCACCTGCTGCATAGCCCGTTGCAACTGGTAGATGATCAGCCGGCTGGTGACATTGACAACCCGTTTGCACAAGCACTATGGCTGGAACACCGCAAGCGTATGGCAGCGCAACTCGCCAGCCTGCACGGTTTTCTGCCGCATCCCAAAATTCCGCAACGCGACCCTTATGCAATCCGCGCACTGGTGATTTTACTATTCGCCTCAACCGCGGCCTATTCGCTCAGCCCTTCAGCCGGCAAAGTCAGTGATTTATGGAACCCGCCAGCAGGTCTCTCAGGCCCTGAAGCACGCATAGATGCATGGATCACCCCGCCGGCCTATACCGGTAAAGCACCGGTATTTTTAAGCTTGAATGATCAAGCCGCTGCCAAGCCGCTGGAGATGCCGCAAGGCAGCCTTTTAAGCATTCAGATCAATGGCAGCACCCGCAATACGCTGACCCTTACCGATCAGAACGGTAAGGCGAGTACGGCTGCGGCCAGGCCGGTGACAACAGATTCAAACCAAGCTGCCAATCTTGCCTCAACAGCATTTCAATTGCCGTTACAGCACTCTGCCACCGTCAAATTACAGGCAGGCTCGCGTCAGCAAATATGGCAATTCAATATCATTGCCGATAAACCGCCGCTGGTAGAGTTTACCAGAGACCCGACTTATGCGCTCAACGGAACTTTAGAGCTGCATTACAAAGTTGAAGATGATTATGGTGTCACCAAATTGCAAGGCGATATGCAATTGCTGGAAAAAGCTGATCCGTCAGCTAAAGCCTTAACCGGTGCACCGGAATTACGCCTGAACCTGCCCAAACGTGGCCGCGATAGTGCCGCTGAAACCACGACCTTACAAGACCTGACCATGCATCCATGGGCAGGCAAATATGTTGTGCTGCAATTACAGGCAACAGATGAGGCAGGCCAGACCGGAAAAAGTAAGGAAATCCGTTTTGTACTGCCGCAGCGCCCCTTCGTTAATCCGCTGGCCCGCGCTGTAGCGGAACAACGTCAGCGGCTGGCTTTGGACAGCAATCAAAAAACATCAGTCATCCAGATATTGGATGCCCTCACAATGCATCCGGCAATTACGATTGCTAATGTAAGTCACTTTTTAGGGCTGCGCAGTATCCGCGAACGGTTAAAACTGGCAAGAAATGACAATGATTTGCGCCAGATCAGCGACTATATGTGGAATGTCGCACGCAGCATTGAAGATGGTCAGCTGTCAGACGCTGAAAAAGCCCTGCGTGCCGCTCAGGAGGCTTTAAGTCAGGCTTTGCAGAACAATGCAGGCCCTGAAGAGATTGCCCGCCTGACCGCAGAGCTGCGTGCAGCCATGAACCGTTATTTAGTGGAAATGGCGCGCCGCCAGCAAAACAATCCGAACAGTACCGCACAAAATAATGCCAATACCCGTGTGCTGAGCCAGGGTGATATTGACCGGATGATGCAGCAAATCGAAGATCTTGCGCGTTCGGGTAACCATGCCGAAGCACAAAAACTACTCTCGCAATTGCAAGAAATGATGAATAATCTGCAACCTGGCCAAGCGGGCCAAGCAGGTCAAAATGCGCAAAATGGCCAGCAGGGTCAGAATGGCGAAGGCAATGGCGCGCAACAGCAGATGAACAAACTGGGTGATCTGATGCGCCGTCAGCAACAGCTGATGAATGAAACATTCAAGCTCGACCAAAAGCTGCAAGAACAGACTGACAATTTTAGCTATGACGGCGACGGAGAACAACAAACCGACCCTCAGCAGGAGCAATCACGTCAGAACACCGAACAACAGCTGAAAGATTTGCAGCAGCAACAACAGGCTTTACAAAATGAGCTGAACACACTGACAGATCAGCTCAAACAGCAGGGCCTTGAATCGTCAAAAGATATGGATCAGGCGCAAAGTTCTATGGGGCGTGCGGGTCGCTCACTTGGCAATGGCGAAGGCGGACAGGCCACAGATCAGCAGGCTGAAGCATTGGATGCTTTACGCCGCGGTGCCCGTGATATGATGCAGCAAATGCAACAAGCGCAAGGCGAAGGTCAAAATCAGGGCCAAGGCCAGCAAGGGGGCCAAGGCAACAGTGATCCGCTTGGCCGTCAAACCGGCTCAAGTGGTAATTCTGATGGCAATGGCGATAAACTGCCAAACCAGATCGACATTCAAAAAGCCCGCAAAATTCTTGATGAAATCCGTAAAAAACTCAATGACGCTCTAAGTCCGCAGCTTGAAAAAGACTATCTGGAGCGCCTGCTCAAAAATGACTGATAAATAAGACGAATACAAAAAAGCCGCTCACATCTTGGAGCGGCTTTTTGTATATAATATCAATTAACGCAATGATTAATCCTGCTCATCCATCACGCGTCCGACATAAGGCAGCTGGCGGAAAGAGTGCGCCACATCCATGCCATAGCCGACCACGAAATAATCCGGACATTCAAAAGCGGTAAAATCAGCGTATAAATCAAGTTTGCGATGACCCGGCTTATCAAGCAGCACTGCAATAACCACGCTGCGCGCGCCGCGTGACATCATCAGCTCCCGTACAAAGTTCAGTGTTTTTCCGGATTCAAGAATATCGTCAATCAACAGAATATCGCGGCCTTCAACTTCGCTGTCGATATCACGCAGCAAACGAATTTCTCCGCCTTTGGTACCCGTGCCATAGCTCGATACGGTGATGAATTCAACATCCGGCTCAACACCGGCATTATGCATCGCGCGGATCAGGTCGGCGGCAAAAATAAACGAGCCTTTGAGGATCGAAACCGCTAATGGCCGTTCGAGTTTACGCTCGGCAATTTTTTGCGCCAGCTCAAAATTACGCTCTGCAATCTGCTCGGCGCTGAACAGGACTTCAATATTTCTGCCACCTACATAAGGCATAAGCACTTCTCCGGTCATAACACGTACTTGCCCGACACTGCCGACAAGAAAAACAAGCTGTTACAGTACTACAGCTTTCGCTGAAAGTGCAGATTTACATTAATTATGTGGCAATCACATCAAATCTGCGTTTTATGCTCATTATTCGCTGACATATCCGCCATCAAAATACAAAATTCTTGTTCTTATTTGAGGCTCAAAATGCCAAACTCAACAGCAGATTAACCCCAGATTAACCGCACCGGTCAATGGTCGGCAATCTGAGAAAAACCGGCAAAAAACCATCAGGAAACTGAATAGTGATTCGTTTTGAAAATGTAGGATTGCGCTACGGTATGGGATCGGAAATCCTGAGGGATGTTTCCTTTCATATTCCGCCACGCTCCTTTCAATTCCTGACTGGGCCGTCCGGTGCCGGCAAAACCTCGCTGATGCGGCTGCTATTCATGGCGCTGAAACCTACACGTGGTCTCATTTCAATTTTCGGCAAAGATATTTCAACCATGCAACGCAGTGAAATACCGCTGCTGCGCCGCCGTATCGGCATTGTGTTTCAGGATTTTCGCCTGCTCGATCACATGACGACCTATGAAAATGTTTCTCTGCCGCTACGTGTGCGCGGCAAGGAAGAAGCAACATATCGTTATGAAGTGCAGGAATTGCTGCAATGGGTGGGCCTTGGCGATCGTATGCATGTACTACCGCCAGTCTTGTCCGGTGGTGAGAAACAGCGTGCCGCTATTGCCCGTGCCTTGATAGACCAGCCTGAAATCTTGCTGGCAGATGAGCCGACAGGCAATGTTGATCCGCCATTGGCACGCCGGTTGCTGCGCTTATTTGCAGAGCTGAACCGCTCCGGCACTGCCGTGATCATTGCAACCCATGATCTGACATTGATGGATCAGGTTGATGCACGCCGGATGATTCTCGATCAGGGAAGGCTTGATATTTATGGCTGACCTGCGCGCCACCATTGATCATTATCACGGAATTTTTCTTGAGCTACTAGGCAAGCGCAAGCGGGAAAAGCGCGGCCCGACACCAATCGTGCCTCCGGTCAGTGTTTCCGGCACCACGCTGATCACGGTGATCGCGATTATGACATTTCTTGCTTGTATCACCATCGGCGGTGTTAGTCTGGTGCGGGCATCCGCAGCGCAATGGCAAAGCCAGATCTCGCGGGAGGCAACGATCCAGATCCGTCCGGTTGAAGGGCAGGATATGGAAGCGTCACTCGCACAGGCTGAAAAAATTGCTTCAGGCTTTGCCGGCGTCAACAGCACCCGCATTATAGACCGTGCAGCCACTGCACGTCTGCTTGAGCCATGGCTTGGCACAGGTCTCGATATTGATGAATTGCCAGTGCCACGCTTGGTTGTTGTCAATATTGATGAACAAAACCCGCCCGATTTTCCAACATTACGCTCCGAGCTTAAAAGCAATATTCCGGGCGCAAGCTTTGATGATCATCGCACATGGGTGGATCGTCTGGTTTCAATGGCACATACTACAGTGCTGATCGGTATGGGTGTCTTGATACTGATGCTGTCAGCAACCGTGCTGACAGTTATTTTTGCCACCCGCGGCGCTATGGCCGGTAATAGCCATATTATTGAAGTCTTACATTTCATTGGTGCAGAAGCGCGGTTTGTTGCACGTGAATTTGAACGACACTTTTTCCGTACTGCCCTGAAAGGTGCATGCTTTGGCGGTGCGGCGGCACTGCTGATTTTTCTGATCATCTCATGGTGGACAACCCGTAATCTCGCGACACCTGAGGGCGATCAGGCTGCAGCTTTATTCGGCAGTTTCTCTATCGGGCGTGATGGCTATATCGGTATTGCGGTTACGATTATGATCGTCAGTATTTTGACAATGCTGACCAGCCGCCTCACTGTTATTCGTCAGCTCAAAGATATGGATAATATTAGCGGCAGCAAAGAATAACACATAAGTAATCATATAATTCTGTTTTTGCACCATACGGCGCCCTATACTGCCTGAGTCCGATGATGAAAGACTGATTTGCTCACGCTTTTAAACTGCGCAGATAAAATAAGTGAACAGGCTGAACGGCAATACCAATGCAAAACGCAATGCAAGCTCCTAGGCAAAACCCTGGGCAAAAACCCGAGCCAAACAAAAAAAGCAGCGTAATCTGTCATTGGTTGCGCCGGTTGCGCAGACGCATGCCGCCGGTTGCTGTGGTTTTATTTGCATTGATTTTTGCACTCGGTATCGGCTTTATTATCTTCAGTGAACATGTAAGCACATTAAATCAACCTGCTAATACAGTTAAAGCAGAAGCAATTATCGTGCTAACCGGAGGAAAGTCCCGCATTGAAACGGCACTGGAATTGCTGGCCGACAAGCGTGGTCAACGTCTGCTTATCAGCGGCGTCCATCCCTCAACCAAACCTCAGGCCTTACAGCGCATTACCAACACTGATCCTAAACTGTTTGTCTGTTGTGTTGATATTGACCGCTCGGCTCTCAACACAATTGGTAATGCAGTAGAAAGTGCCAAATGGATCAGGGATCATCAATATAAGCGTGTTTTCATTGTCACTAATAATTATCATATGCCACGTAGTATTCTGGAGTTATCCAGAGAGGTTGATACGGTGGAACTGGTACCCTTTCCGGTCATCAATAGTGATTTGAAGCGCAATAGCTGGATGAGTCAGGGCGATACATTACGTGTTTTATTTACCGAATATATAAAATATATCGGGGCACTTACGCATCTCAATTTCTTTATCGCGGATTAAGCGAACGGTCTTTGATTGATAACCTGCGCAATTTCACTTATCTGAGTTGCAAAACCGACCAATGCACAAGTTGCAATATCGCAATCCGGCATTTTCACTCTTTTGCGCTTTGCGCTTATACAAGGCTGACAATAAATGATCATAGCCATCCGGTCAGTGCTGTTTAATCTGGCATTCTATATCAGCCTGATCCTTCAGATGATTGTGTTTTTGCCGATTGCACTGTTTTTACCGCGTAAAAAAGCATGGTTTGTGCCAAAGTTCTGGGCGCGCTCGAACCTGTTTTTGCAGAAATATATTGTCGGCACCGATTTTGTTGTTGAAGGTGCAGAAAATCTGCCCGAAGGCGCCTATATTTGCGCGCCCAAACACCAGTCTTTCTGGGATGTTTATGCCTTTTTATCCTATATGCCGGATCCGGTTTATATTCTGAAGCGCGATCTGATGCGTATCCCGCTCTTTGGCTGGTATCTGAAAAAAATGCAGATGATCCCTGTTGATCGTGGCAGCGGTCTCAAAGCTTTACATTCGATTTCAGGCAGCACACAGCAGGCCATCACCAATGGTCGCCAGATCATGATTTATCCTGAGGGTACACGCCGTCCTGCGGGTGCGCCGCCGGCTTATAAATACGGTGTTGTGCATCTTTATATGAATCTCGGTCTGCCTGTGGTACCGATTGCCCATAATGCCGGTTTATACTGGCCACGCCGTCAATTTATGCGTTATCCCGGCACTATTCGTTGCCGCATTTTACCGCCTATTGAAGCAGGGCTGGACAAGGACGAGTTTTTAAGGCGGTTGATTGAGGCAACTGAAACCGCCTGCGACGAATTTTTGGTGCTGGCATCACAAGATAAAAATCCGCCACCTATGCCGCCAACTGCAAAAACCCGTCTTGCAGAACTGCTGGCAGCAGAAACAGCAGGCTCTGAAAACCCTGACAAAAAATAAGCCTATAGCGTGCCGCGCGAAACCAACACTGCGTTTCGCCAAAACGACACGTTCAAATACAGAGAGTTAGCACAAATGCCGTGATAAACATCATGGGCAAGATCTGCTGATAATTTACTCATAATCACCGCATGACAATAAGCCGCTTTTGCTAAAATTTCGTTTTGGTTGCACGGTTTCGCGAAAACCGATATCAGAACGCCAAATGAAAGGACACGCCCATGAATATCGATGCCATTTCAATCGGCTCAAACCCTCCTGAAGATGTTAACGTCATCATCGAAGTACCGGTCGGCGGACACCCGATCAAATACGAGATGGATAAAGAAGCCGGCGCATTGATCGTCGACCGCTTTCTCTACACACCAATGACCTATCCGGGCAATTACGGTTTTGTTCCGCATACTTTGTCGGAAGATGGTGATCCGATTGACGTTCTGGTCTGCAACACGCGTCCGCTTATTCCGGGCTGCGTGATCAATGTGCGTCCGATTGGCGTGCTGATCATGGAAGACAATGCGGGTAAAGATGAAAAAATCATCGCCGTACCGTCTCCGCAACTGACCCTGCGTTATGAAAAAGTTCACAACTACACTGACCTGCCGGAAATCACTCTGCAGCAGATTGCCCATTTCTTTGAACATTACAAAGATCTGGAACCTGGCAAATGGGTTAAGATCGGCGATTGGGGTGATGAAGATTACGCCCGCAAATTTATTGTGGAAGCAATTGAGCGCGCCAAACAAGCTAAATAATGGCGTGACAGATTGGTCAGTCTCCCAAGTGGCCAATCATACAACGCATCTAATTAAAAAACCCGCCTTTCGGCGGGTTTTTATTTAACTCAACAGCGCAGGAGCCAATGTGGTCCACATAAACTGACGAATGAAGAAAATCAGTAGCAGCAAAATGATCGGTGAAAGATCAATGCCGCCCAAATCCGGCAAAATTCGGCGGATCGGACGCAGAACAGGCTCAGTTACTTTATAAAGAAATGTACCGATAGATGCCACAAAGCGGTTATTTGAATTGACCACATTGAAAGCATAGAGCCAGGAAAACACCGCACTGGCAATGATGATCCAGGTGAAAATATCCAGCGCCAGATCAACGGTGCGCAAAATTGCGATCATAAATGTCTCCTACCAGCTGTAACGGTTCACTGCAGCTTTGCGCAGCGGATAGAACACATTTAAACAGCACAACAGGCAATCACAAGATCACCGCGCGAAAAAGTCATCGGAACAGCTGCAAACTGTTAAATATTTCAGTCTGTCTGGTTTTCCAGACACGCAATCACGGCTTCCAGCCGCTCATCAAAAATATTCATTTCCTGCAAATGGCGAATAGTATTGCTGACATAATCAAGATTTGGGCCCGCCTGTCCGCAGGCCTTTCTAACAATCTGCGCCATATCTTCCACACTCAGCGCTTTGGCATATTGGCTGTGAGCACAATCGGCAACATAAACCAGAGCTTCAACCGCGCGGCCATCCGCTAAAGTGATTTGCAGCCATTTTTCGAGATAAACTCCGGTGACTTGCTCCCTATCACGCAAATAATCCAGAACCTGCTCTCTGATATCAGCAGCCACACGAAATGCCTGACCATGGCAAAACCCACCCTGATCCAGCCCCAGTACCAAACCCGGCGTATCAGGACTGCCACGATAGACGTGGGAATAAATGCATAATGACCGGCTATAACCGGTAAGCACTGCCGGTAAATTTTCAGTGCTTTCAAAACCCGGACGCCACATCAGTGACCCGTAACCAAAAACCCAAAGATCGGCAGAGTTTACTTTGTCCTGGACCGATAAAATTGAAAGATTTCTGTCTAAATGAGAGCCTTGATCTGATACCATTGGTTTGCTTTTGCTTGTCTTTCAAAATTCATATAATGCATAAATAAATACGTGACCTGACTGTGCAAACTATATGATGCGCTGCAAATCACGGGTAATTCAGAACACAGATTATAACCGGTCTTCAACTTTTCAAAAGAACTGAACACGTTTCTCTGAAAGAGCCTGCGCAGAAAATTATTATCAATCATAATGCCGCAATAAAAAACCATTCCGCGGGGGCAACATCGATGATCATTTATAATTATAGAGGTCAAAGCTCTCTGCATTTCCCGATGGCTATCACTGTTTCTCAATAAAAGGCCCGCTCACGATGGCAAACCTGCACCCCACCCCGAAAAAATCACGGCGTCTGCTATGGGCAGGACTTACCGCTCTGCTCATTGTCGTCTTGTATGTAGCGGGTTGGCTTTATCTCGCATCAATCGCCAAAGAACGCGTGATACACGAACTGGCGCTACAGGAAAACTCAGGTCGCCAGAGTACCAAATGTCAGTCTGTCTCAGCCCGCGGATTTCCGCTGTCGCTCTATGTTACCTGTTCAGATTTCAGTTTTGAAGATCATGACCAGACACTCGCTGTAGCTGCCAATGCGGTTAATATCGGCGCCTCTGTGTTTTCACCACGAACTATTCAGGCATTGGCCACCAGCCCGGCAACAATTCATATTGCAGGGCTGGTTCCGCTGCAAGCAGACTGGAGTAAGCTCAAAGCCTCAGCACGCTTAAACGGCAATGCCACGCAGGATATCAGCCTCAGCACAGATAATCTGCGCCTGCAGCAGGCGGGTATCGCAGAACCGGCAATCACAGATCCCGGCCTTGAACTGCTTGATCTGAAGATTGACCTCAACAGCATTGCAGAACCCTTAAAACTCAAAATGGCTTTCAATGATCTGCGCCTGACCGGTGAAACTCACCTTCCGGCACTGCCAGAGCTCGATGGTCTGATTGATATCAGCTCACCTGCAAGTCTTGCTGCTTTCAGCCAACCCGATGAGAATGGCAGCATCTTGCGCAACAAGTCATTACAGCTCAATCAGATGTTGTTCCTGCTGCCATCTGGCGCCAGCTTTAGCATCAGCGGCCCCGCATCAGTGGATGAGACAGGGCTGATCAATGCAGATTTGAAAATTCGTCTCACCAATCCGACCGCTATCGGCAGCGCACTTGAAACTGCCTTTCCCGATCAGGCAAAAAATATCAGCACCGTTATTTTTGCACTCGGTTCTATGCCTAAAGATGAGACCGGTGCAACCATAGTGCCTGTGGTGGTCAGAAATGGCAAAGCCAGTGCCGGCTTTATCCCGCTCGGCCGGTTGCCTCTGCTATAATAACAAAAACCCGCCACTGATCTCAGCGGCGGGTTTTTAAATATTCTGCCTTTGCTCAGGCCTGTCAGGCTTTTACTTTGCTCGCTGCCTCACGGCCAAAGTTAGGAGCATCCACCTCTTGTCCGGCTTCAATAATACCACGGCGAATGGCACGGGTACGTGTGAATATATCGAACAAAGCATCGCCGTCTTCCCAGCGAATTGCGCGTTGTAAAGAGGCCAGATCTTCTGAAAAGCGTCCCAGCATTTCCAGAATTGCATCTTTATTATGCAGGCACACATCACGCCACATTGTCGGATCAGATGCCGCTAAACGGGTAAAATCACGAAAGCCCGAAGCCGAATATTTGATCACTTCAGACTCGGTAACTTTTTCCAGATCATTGGCTGTACCAACAATATTATAAGCAATAATATGTGGCAGATGCGAAACAATGGCCAGCACCAGATCATGATGCTGCGGATCCATCTGATCGGTCTTTGAACCGCAGGCCTCCCAAAATGCATTCAGCTTTGCCAGCGCTTCTGCATCTGTATCGGGCAGCGGTGTCAGAATACACCAGCGATTGATAAACAAATCGGCAAAGCCTGCATCCGGCCCTGAATATTCCGTTCCCGCAATCGGATGCCCCGGAATAAAATGTACATTATCCGGTAGTTCCGGTTGCATCTGGGCAATCACAGAGGCTTTTGTTGAGCCGACATCGGTGACAATTGCACCGGCTTTAAGCGCACCGGCAATCTGGCTGGCGACCAACCCTGAAGAGCCGACCGGCACAGAGACAATCACCAGATCCGCATCCTGCACAGCCTCGGCATTATCGGTTGTGTAGCTATCGCCCAGCCCCAGCTCTTCAGCGCGTTTCAGCGTTGCAGGGCTGCGGGTAGCAATAGCAATATGCTGTGCCAGCCCTTCACGGCGGATGACACGGGCAAGAGAGGAGCCAATCAGACCAATACCGATCAGCGCAATTTTATTAAAATGAATATCAGACATATCAAGACTTCAAAAACTCTTCGAGAGCGGCAATCACGCCGCGATTGGCTTCTTCCGAGCCGATGCTCATCCGCAAGGCTTCAGGAAAGCCATAGGATGTTACGCGACGCAAAATATAACCCTTTGATTGCAGATATTCATCGGCTTTAGCCGCAGACTTGTTGGCAGTATCAGGAAAATGCACCAGCAGAAAATTTGTAACCGAAGGTGTTACTTTCAATCCGAGCTTAGTGAACGCTTCGCTCAGCCACTGCGACCACTGCGTATTAAACTCTACAGAGGCTTGCACATGATTACGGTCACGAATAGCCGCAGCTCCGGCTGCAATCGCAGCGCTGTTCATATTGAACGGACCACGCACACGGTTTACCGCATCCGTGACATGTGCAGGCGCATACATCCAGCCGATGCGCAGCGCAGGCAGACCATGAATTTTAGAGAATGTGCGTGTCATCACCACATTGTCGCTGCTGGAAACCAGCGCCACACCGGCCTCATAATCATTCTTGCGTACATATTCCGCATAAGCAGCATCAAGCACCAGCAAAACATGTTTCGGCAGACCAGCATGCAAACGGTTGATCTCTGCGAAAGGCAGATATGTGCCGGTCGGATTGCCCGGATTGGTCACAAAAACGATTTTTGTCCTGTCAGTGATTGCAGCAAGCACCGCATCCACATCAATCACAGTATCATTTTCTTTCACAATCACCGGCTTGGCACCGGCGGCCAGTGTCTGAATTTTATAAATCAGAAAACCGTGATCGGTGAAAACAGCCTCATCGCCCGCAGCCAGATAAGTCTGGCACAGCAAGCCAAGCAATTCATCAGAACCGTTGCCGCACAGGATATTTTCAATGTTCAGGCCTTGCGTTTCCGCAATTGCCTGACGCAGTGCCATCACTTCACCATCCGGATAGGAGCTCAAATAATGTTCGGTTGTACGATAAGCTTCAACAGCATGCGGGCTTGCACCCAGCGGGCTTTCATTGGCAGACAACTTGTGTACTTTGTTCGCACCACCAAGCGTGGCCTTACCCGGTACATAAGCAGCAATATCCATAACGCCGGCTTTAGGAGTTGGGCGTTGAGCTTTCTCGAAATCGTTCATCATTCTTATCCAATATTGGGTGCCTGTGTTGTTGAAAGATATTATGCACAAAAACAACGCATTGAAGTATATTATCGTTTATACGAACCGGAACATGCCTTCATACGTGTTATGACCTATGCGGCATAAACCGCATCGCGTAACAAGTCGAGAGAAACCTTGACTTTCTACCCTCACAGATCCTAGCTACAGAAAATTCAACCACCATATGTTTTATGACAATATCAGCTGAAACTGCCACCATATCCGACACCCGCAATCAGGAAGCTGTTCAGCCGAGCAGCCCTGTTGCTTATTTTGGCGAAGACAAACCGCTGCAACTCGACAGCGGCTCAGTCTTAAGCCCGTTTCAGCTTGCCTATCAGTCTTATGGCACCCTGAATGCCGATAAAAGCAATGCAATACTGATCTGCCATGCTTTGACCGGCGACCAGCATGTGGCCAATACCAATCCGATTACCGGTAAAGACGGCTGGTGGACAACACTGGTTGGCCCCGGAAAACCCATTGATACGGATCGCTATTTTGTTATCTGCTCCAATGTGATCGGCAGCTGCATGGGCTCAACAGGGCCGGCCTCCGTAAATCCGGCAACCGGCAAACCCTATGCCCTTGATCTGCCAATTATCACAATAGGTGATATGGTGCGCGCACAGGCTATGCTTGTGGAGCATCTCGGCATATCGCAATTGCTGGCAGTGGTTGGCGGCTCTGTTGGCGGCATGCAGGTGCTGCAATGGGCATCAAGTTATCCGCAAAAAGTGTTTTCTGCGGTCATTCTGGCCAGCGGTGCGCGGCTTTCCGCACAAAATATTGCCTTTAACGAGGTTGGCCGTCAGGCCGTTATGGCCGATCCGCAATGGCTGGACGGGGAATATCTGACAAAATCAGATACCACACCGCGTAAAGGTCTGTCGGTTGCGCGTATGGCCGCGCATATTACCTATTTGTCGGAAACTGCTCTGCACCGAAAATTCGGGCGCAATCTGCAGGATCGTACCAATATAACTTTCGGTTTTGAAGCAGATTTTCAGATTGAGAGCTATCTGCGTCATCAGGGTAATAGTTTTGTCGATCGCTTTGATGCCAATTCTTATCTTTATCTGACCCGCGCCATGGATTATTTTGATATGGCGGCGGAACATAACGGTTTGCTGGCCTCTGCCTTTACCGGCACCAAAACACGGTTTTTTGTTGCATCCTTTTCCAGTGACTGGTTGTTCCCGACCTCTGAAAGCCGCCTTGTGGTTCATGCGCTCAATGCTGCCGGTGCTTCGGTTTCTTTCGTCGAGATTGAAACCGATCGCGGCCACGATGCCTTCCTGCTGGAAGAGCCGGTACTGTTTTCAACGATAGATGGTTTTATCCGTTCTGCAGCACGGGCGAAAGGTCTGTAAATTTTATGACTGACACCAAGCCTAACCCAATAATTGCAACGGATAATCCTGACGCTACCGGCATATTCCCGCAAGAAAACCAGCCGGTCTCACATATTCATAACCGTGTTGATTTCGATATTATTGCCTCACTTGTGCGCCCCGGCACACGGGTGCTGGATGTTGGCTGTGGCGATGGGGAATTACTGCAGTTGCTGCGTGATAGCCGTAATGTTGATGGCCGCGGTGTGGAGCTTTCACAAAGCGGCGTCAACCAGTGCCTGACGCGTGGCCTCTCAGTCATTCAGGGCGATGCTGATCGTGATCTGGTTTATTATCCGGATTCAAGCTTTGATTACGTGATCCTATCCCAGACATTGCAGGCCACACTCAACCCGAAAAAAGTTCTCAGCGAATTGCTGCGTATCGGCGAGCGTGCAATCGTTTCAATTCCTAATTTTGGCTATTGGCGGGTGCGCGGTTCACTGATGTTTCGCGGGCGTATGCCTGTAACCAAAGAACTGCCATTCAGCTGGTATGACACGCCGAATATTCACTTCTGCACCATCCGTGATTTTGTGGATATGACAAAAGAAGTCGGCGCAACAGTGGAAGATGCGGTAGCGCTCAACCGCAATGGCGAGCGGATGTCATTTAACTTGCCATGGGGCTGCTGGAACCTGCTGGGTCAACAGGCTGTGTTCTTGCTCAAACGCTAGAACGTTTTCATTTTTTATTGAAGCAGGCAACCGCTCTATCTGTTTGTTTAAACGCAGTTTCGGACGGAAAACCGGTTTCCACTTTTCCTGAAACTGCTTTAGCAATAAAATGCTTAGTGGGAAAATTATGTGTGAGCCTGCGGCTCGTCATAAGCACTTTTATGCTGACGTGCCGTGCCTTGCGGATTGAGTACCGGCACAAAAACGCGCCGTGATGTACGTTTTAAGACCGGCAACCCCTGATAGAGCCGCTTATGCGCCTCGCCCACAACCACACCACCCAAAAGCGGCCATAGCCGGTTACCGAGCGTTTCAAACAGACCCGATGATTGTTGCAGCCAGCGCCAGCGTGTTGGCGGCACATGCAGCGCATCCACAATCTTACCCGGTGTAAAATTGGCTTCACGAAAAGCCTGCAATAATTGCCCGCGACTGAAAGGACGCCCGCTACCAAAAGGTGTATGTTCCATACGTGCCCACACACCACGCCGGTTAGGAACAACCACAATCAGCTGGCCATTGGGCGATAAGACACGCCACATTTCCTTCAGCGTTTCAGCACTGCTTTCTGAAAATTCGAGTGTATGCACCAGTAAAATCCGGTCAACAGAACTATCAGGTAGCGGCAATTCTTCATCATAAACCAACGCAGTGCTGAGCGCTCCATTATGCGGCCAGCCGGTAGCGCCCTGACGGGCCGGCATAAAGGCAAATGCCCGCTCGGCCTTCTCAGCATAATTATCGAGATAAGGCAGGGTATAGCCAATCCCCACCAGCCGCTCTTGCGGCATTGGCAGCCATATCGGATCCAAAGCAGAAGAAATTGTAGAAACCGCCAGCCTGCCTAAAGCGGTTGAATAAAATGATTGCAGCTCAATAATATCCAGATGCATCACATATCCTGAGCTCTATGAACTATGAATAAAGGCAGATTATATTGTATATCCAGCCTGATTTATTGCCAGCATCCGAGGTTTTTGCCTTTGAGATTATGGGAATCTATTTCCATAATCAGACCCGGATCTTCACGCATCAACGTAAAATAAGCCCGCTGCTTGAGATTGATTTTTTGCCAGCCTGCGCATTCTTTTGGCAGCTCAACTTGCTCGATCGTTACTTTTTCAGTCCAGGCAGTTGCTGTTCCGGTGCAACCAGCCAGAACAGCCATCATAGGCCAGAGCAGCAACTGAGAGCTTGTAAGCTGTCGGCGCTTCAAAATATTCACCAATGCCGATACTCCGGAAATCGTTAGAGTATAATCTTAAAAATTTGCGAGCAGCATGCTCAAAAACCTTTTCCAAGGCTACAACACTTTAAAACCTGGCAACAGTCAGAAAAAACAAACCCACCGCTTTTAAGCGCTGCGTTGCAAATTTGGGGATACCAATTCAGGCATCCGATTGCCACGTCAATCATAATGCTGATTTATACTGAAAAACCAAGCTGACACATAAAACAACAGCACAGCCCCCATAATATCACGATAAGCTAAAATAACTATTTATTACATAAGAAATTGAACGTATAATAAGATATTATATTACAAAACAATGACTTATAAAAAAACGCCTTTTAAAAAAAGAACTGGCATTTTTTATGAAACACCGCATATTCATGAAGCAATATATAATTCCATTCAAGTATTTTAGTTTTTGCTAAACTGTCTCGGGGATAAATATGCAAAAAACACCTTCAATGTTAAACAAGCTATCTGCTGAATGTTTCGGTACATTCTGGCTGGTTTTTGGTGGCTGCGGCAGCGCCGTTCTAGCGGCGGCCTATCCGGAACTGGGTATCGGCTTTGCCGGTGTTGCCCTTGCTTTCGGTTTAACCGTTCTCACAATGGCTTATGCCGTTGGCGGTATTTCCGGTGGCCATTTCAACCCTGCAGTCACACTTGGCCTTACACTCGGTGGCCGGTTTGAATCGAAAGACCTGATCCCTTATTGGATCGCACAGCTCATCGGCGGTATTGTCGCCGCTGCAATTCTCTATTTCATTGCCAGTGGCAATGCCGATTTCAGTGCCGGCGGTTTCGCATCGAACGGCTATGGCGATCTATCGCCGGGCAAGTACAATCTTCAGGCAGCATTTGCTATTGAAGTGGTACTGACTGCATTTTTCCTGATCATTATTCTGGGCTCCACATCCTCGCGGGCACCGGCAGGCTTCGCACCAATTGCGATAGGGCTCGGCCTCACCCTGATCCACCTGATCTCTATTCCGGTCACCAACACATCGGTTAATCCGGCACGCTCTACTGCAGTTGCATTATTTGCAGACACGGCAGCCCTTAGCCAGCTCTGGTTATTTTGGGTTGCTCCGCTGATCGGTGCCGCACTAGGTGCCGTCATCTGGAAAGGGCTTTTGTCTCGTGACTAGAGCGGTTTACGTTTAAATTGGATCATGTAATCCGCTCTAAGTTATTGTTTTACGCATTATCGTGGCCGTCCAATGATTCCATTGGACTACGAAATGCTCTAGTCGCTAAAGTATAATAAAAAGGCCGTCTGAGACGGCCTTTTTAGAATCTATTATTTGGTCTCAGCGGCTATATCCTTATGAATTTCAGGCTCTGCTACAACAGCTGCGCTATCAAGCGCTGATTTTGCCCGCTCAGCGACCCGCAACTTCAAACCAATACGCTGCTGCGGATCAACACCGATCAAATCAGCAATCCGCCACATGATATTATCTTCGATTTCGCCCACTTCACCGTCAGCATAAACCATTTCCCACAGCACTTCGATAAAGTTAAGGCGTGCAGGTACATCGAGATGTCGCTTTAAAACGCTGGTGAAACGATAAAAATCAATCGATTCCTGATCTGCAATTTCAGCGGCTTTAATCAGCGCCTGTAAGTCATCGCCCTGTAAATCATAGGCTTGTGATAACAGCTCAGAAAGACGTTTACGCTCTTTTTCATGCTGCTCACCATCGGCTTCAATAACATGAAACATCAATGCCGCTGCAGCCAGCCGAGGGTCTTCATCAGCGAAAGTTTGTTTTTTCGTACGGAGTTCAATACCAGGCAACTCTTTGAAAAAACTTAAAAGACGCTCAAACATAACTGCTCCAGTGCTCAGAAAAATGCTCAATACACATCGAACATAGTCCAGACTTATGTTATGCGCAAAGCCTCAAAAATTACTTTGACAAGAAAGCACATACTAATCTTTCTAGGAGTCTCTAAGCTGCAACAAAAAATTTAAAATACCCGCGAATTTCATCAAAACAATCGTAAGTTATTTGATTTTTTCTTAGCAGTATTACTTTCACCGGCAACGCCCGGATCATCCACACTCAAATGATGATGATGCTCGTCGTCGCTGTCATATTTAGGCTTCGCTTTATTTTGCAAGCGTGCGGCAACAGCCAGAGGATCATCTGTACTATCAGACAAAATCGTGACTTTGGCATTGCGCAGATCAGCAGATTTACCAGTTTGTTCAGACGTGTTTGCTGAAACGGCAGCAACAGCCGGCAAAGTTTCCGCCTCTTCAATGTCATCCCGTGCATGCTTTGCATCAATAACCACCGGCACAACTGGTAATGAAGTTGGTTGCAATGAAACAGGCATTTTCGACTTGCTGGCAACAGGACTATCTTCAAATAAATCAAGATTATCCAGCACCGGTGCACCGGAAACTTCCATCTCTGCCAGCGGTACTTTCCACTCAAAAGCGTTCAACCGGCCTGTTACCGGCGAAACCGGCGCCCATTGACTTGAAACCACGCCATCAGCAGTCCATGCCGGATCACGTGGTGCCTTCAATGCTCGTGCCAGCCATTCACGCACGCGCCCCTGCTCACCGGTCTGTGCTTCTTCAATATCAGCCATCAGCAAATATACACTGCGGCGCGGATTAAGCTTCAATGCTGCTTCAGCATTATCACGGGCTAAGGTCAGTTCGCCGGCATCCAGTGCCGCTTGTGCCACAATGAGGCACGATGAGGCATTGTTCATCCGTAATGCCGCAAGATGGCGCGCCTTTTTCAAGCGGTCGAGCGCCGTATCACCGCTGCGGCCATGAACATAGATATCTGCAATTTCAGGGTTAGGCTCGCGTTTCCATGCGGCTTCAAGAATGCGGTTGCCTTTGCGGATATTACCGTCACGCAATAAGCAGCGCGCAGCGATCAAAGCTGCCGGTATAAAGTCGGGCTCAAGCTTATAGGCTTCTGCGGAAGCCTGTCGTGCTGCCACAGGGTCGCTGTCGAATAACGCCATCGCCTGCGCGCTCAGCAATGCCGCACGGTCGCGTTTCAGCGTCTCACGGGCAATTTTACCGTCTTTACCATAAGGGATTGTGCTTTTGCGGGCTTCAAGTACACGTAATCCACCCTGTATGTCACCTTCAAGCACTTTATGACCCAGCACCGCATTGGAGGCCCATTCAAGTTGCGGTGCCAAAGTGCTGGCTTCCTTCGCATATTGAAAAGCAGCCTCACGCACATTTTCACGACTGGCTTCCAGATATAAACCACGCAAACCCAGCAATTTGGTTTCAGGATCCGCAATCATCGCTTCAAAATGCTTGCGAACATCATCTTTACGCCCCTCAAGTATCGCGGTCTGCACATCAAGCAGCCGGATCAGAGGCTCCTGATCAGCACGTAATAAACCGGCGGCTTGTTTGCTCATCCGCCGTGCAGTCTCAGCGTCACCGGCACCGGCTGCCAGCAAACCTGTTGATAAGGACTGGTAACCACGGTCGCGTTTGCGCGCACGAAAATGGCGCTGCAGAATGTAAGGTGAGCGGATGAGGTTTTTAACCATCCACCATAGCAGCATCACAGCCGCGATTGCCGCAACAATCATGCTTGCAGCCACCATCAGCGTAATATGATAGCGTTGTCCGGCAAAGGTGAAAACCAAATCACCCGGACGATCCGCCAACCAGCCAAAACCAAGCCCCAATGCAGCAACCGCAACAAGAAACAGGATAACCCGGATCATAGTGTTCTCCTTCTTGTTTCTACTCTGCTGCCGGTTTTATTGCTGGCTGCGCCGTTTGCGCAATCAATCTGGCAACCAGTGCATCCGCATCGCGGCGGGCGGTCAGTGCATTGAAAAATTCCTGCCCGATTTGCTTGGCAGCTTCCGGTAATTGTGCCCATTCAGTCAGCGCGCGCTCGGCATCACCATTTTGCAAGGCAAATTCAATCCGTGCAGTTACCGGCCCCACGCCGGAGCCGGCCACATCCCCCACAGGGCGCGAACGCACCAACCCTTTGGCGCTGCCCTTCAGTTGCTCCCAGATACCTGCATCAGCCGCCGGTTTGTTCTCCACCGCCACCATCTGATCAGCAAGTACAGCAAAACGGCTGTTTAGCTGGCTGAGTGTCGGAACTCCTTTGGCAGCCATAGTCTCCAGATTTGCTGTAAGTACATTGGTCTCGGGCGCAAGTGCGCTGAAAGTCTGGTATTCATTGCTGTATGAACCACCGCGATCAATCGCGGCTTTCAGTGCATTAACCGCAACAATAGCGGCCATATCCGGCTGTTTCTCTTGCTCGCTAGCCTGATTTTCAATCTTCAATTGCAATGCTGCGAGCTGCTCTTTTAAATCCTGCACCGCCTGATTATCACCACTGGCAGCTGCATTCGCCTGTTCAGCCTGCGTGCTGGTTGTTGCAAGCCTGGTTTCCATGGCATTTAAACGCTGTGTTAGCGCTTCACGCAATGCTGCATCCTCACCATCAGTCTGCGTCGCTGTGGTTTGCGGCAATTCACCGATCAGTTTTTGTGCCTGAGCCGCCGCTTTTTCAGCAGCTTCAAGCCGCGCCAGCAGCTCTGCATCCGGCTTTGGTGCGGGAGCGGCCTGCAAGGCCGTAAGTTGTTGCTCCAGCCTTGTTACCTGCGCAGTCAGCGCCTGCTCGGCATCCGTATTCTGCGTGGTCTGCCCTGAAATCAACCCATAGCCAGACCATTGCAATGCCGTGGTACCAAGCAACACAATGATACCACCCGCCAAACCGGCCAACCATGGTGAGGCAGATTTAGAAACTGGTGCAGTGGTTCCACTGGCAGAATTCATGGTTTTCCCCGATAAATTTTCAGATAGATTTGATGTCTTATCAGCCGTAGCACCACCCGAAGCTTTACCTGTACCATTTTCTGAGGCGCCAGAAGAGGCACGAGCAGATTGTACAGGACGATGTGGCTCAGCGACTTTGGCTTCAGGCGCTTTTTTGTCAGCTACAGCTGCGGTTTTCGGGCTATCCGAGAAATTACCAACCGGCTCGGCATTTGGAACCGGCTTACCGGCAGCACGCACAGGCTTCACATCGGACGGATCAAGATCAATCGTCACCGGTTTACGGGATGTCTTGTTATGACGCGGCAGTGTGGATTTAGCCATAAGCCCTCTCGCAGAAATCTGTCTCTGTTCCATTCATATCCAGAGTAAATGATGGAATTGAACAAATGGTTGCATATTTTGAGATAAAATACTGTCAAAACTTTAGCACGCTCTGCGTTTAGGCATCTGCCAATAAACGCAACAATCCAGCCTCATCCGGTGTATCACTGATGCAAATGCGCGCCTGACAATGATCCGGCAATTCTGCAGCAATGCGCTGAGACAGGCAAAATATGTGTTTGGCTTGGTTTAAAAACCCGTTTTGCACCTGTCTGTCCAAAGCTGCAAATTGTTTGGCAGCCACCGCAGAATAGAGCAAAATAATATCTGCCGGTTCAGCACGCACCAGTTTTGCAAGTTGCGCATCATCATAGCTTACGGGTTTGGTATCATAGGTTTCAGCAATATGAACATGAATACCAGCAGCAGCCAGTTGCGCTTCAAAATCCGGACGCCGGACTTTGCCAGTCAGATACAGCACATGGCTGCCTGTTTTTTGTTGCTGTGCCACATACTGCCCGAGATGCAATCCCCAGCCATCTCCGGCATAAATTTTATCAAAGCCTGATTCACGTGTAACATTTGCAGTTTTTTCGCCCACAGCATAAACTTGCAAATGATGATAAGCGGATAGCTTTGCTGCATTTGCGTGGCGCAGCGCATTGGCACTCGTCACGGCAACCGCATCAAATACCTCTGCAGCCAGTGCATCAAAGCCATAATCTGTCGACACAGTTTCACTGACCGGCAATAAAACCGGGCGATAACCTGCCGCCTGCAATCTGGCAGCAGTTATCACGGCATCCGGTAAAGGGCGTGTTACCAAGACCCTGCATCCTGACATGCCACCGCCCGTTACCTCATTCATATAGTCAGCTCCAGCTTGTAAAAAATTCGGCTCCGGCTTTGATTTTAAGATGATCTGCCGCTTCTTCACCCAGAGCGCGCGCCTCAGCCAGTGCCCCCTGCATGCGCACTTGATGGACCACCGCACCATCGGGGGTCAGAATCATGCCCGAAAAATACAAAACCTCGCCTTCGATCTGCGCAAGTCCGGCAATCGGCGTACGGCACGAGCCGTCAAGGCGCGCCAGAAATGCCCGTTCACAAGCCAGCCTGATTGACGTTTCCACATGATTAAGCGGCTTGAGCAGCGCATCAATCCGCGCATCACCAATGCGGCTTTCAATCGTAATCGCCCCTTGGCCCGGCGCTGGCAAAAACCGGTCAATATCCATCAGTTCTGTCACCACATGCTCAAGGCCAAGACGCTTTAAACCGGCAAAAGCCAGAAATGTACCATCAACCTGCCCTTCTTCGAGCTTGCGCAAACGCGAATTCACATTACCACGAAATGTAATCACCTTAAGATCAGGGCGGATATGCCGGATCTGAGCCTGACGGCGCAGACTGGATGACCCGACTATGGCGCCCTGAGGCAAATCAGTCAGGCGTGCGCAAGTGCGCCCCACAAAGGCATCACGCGGATCTTCACGCTCCAGATAAGCAGACAGATATAGCCCTTCAGGCAACAGCGTCGGCATGTCCTTGGTGGAATGCACAGCAATATCAATGCGTCCCTGCAACAAGGCATTTTCGATTTCTTCTGTAAACAAGCCTTTGCCGCCAATTTCCGACAACGCACGATCCTGGATGCGATCACCGGCCGTTGACATCGGTACGATCTCGATCTCAGTCTCGCTCAGGCCATGCGCGGCCATCAAACGGCTACGTGTTTCTTCTGCCTGTGCCATCGCTAAAGCGCTGGAACGTGTTCCGATTTTTAAACCTGGTGTTTGCATCTGGCTCTGTCCGTGATACGCGAATTATAAACCTTCTCTAGCTGCCTTTACCTTCAGGGGCAAATTTATGACTTTAAACTCATGAACATAAAGACCATATCCTGATATTAAGCAGATAGAATGGTGAAATTTAATACGGGTCTAATCGCTTATGCGCGTGCTTGGAATAGAGACAAGTTGCGACGAAACAGCCGCAGCTATCATTGAACGTCATGAAAATGCTGATGGACAGGTGTCTTCAACCATCCTGTCCAATGTCATTCTCAGTCAAATTGCCGAACACGAGCCCTATGGCGGCGTGGTGCCGGAGATTGCTGCGCGCGCCCATGTAGAAGCGCTCGACAGGCTGATTGCCAAAGCCCTTGATGATGCTGATATGAGCATTAACGATGTGGACGCAATTGCCGCCACCGCAGGGCCTGGTCTGATTGGCGGGCTGATCGTTGGCCTGATGACAGCCAAAGCCATCGCCTTTGCCGCAGACAAGCCTTTCTACGCTGTCAACCATCTGGAGGGGCATGCGCTCACTGCGCGCCTCACCGATGGGGTGGCTTTTCCTTATTTGCTGCTGCTGGTATCTGGCGGCCACACGCAGGTTATTCTGGTGCACGGGCTTGGTTCATATGAACGCCTTGGTACAACAATTGACGATGCGCTGGGCGAAGCCTTTGACAAAACCGCAAAATTACTTGGCCTGCCCTATCCGGGCGGCCCCGCCGTTGAGAAGGCAGCCCTCAAAGGCGATGCGACACGCTTTGACCTGCCCCGCCCGCTCAAAGGTGAGGCACGGCTCGACTTCTCATTCTCCGGCCTTAAAACTGCTGTGCGCCAAACCGCAACGGCGCTTATTCCGCTGAGCGATCAGGATGTGGCGGATATCTGCGCTTCATTTCAAACTGCGGTTGCCGATACGTTGAATGACCGCGTGAAGCGCTCGTTACAAAAATTCCGTGATACCTATCCGGATAAGCAGAACCCGACACTGGTTGTTGCAGGTGGCGTTGCAGCCAACAAAACCTTGCGCAAAGGCCTTGAAACCCTGTGTGAAAAACATGGTTTTAGTTTTCTCGCACCGCCGCATATTTTGTGCACTGACAATGCAGCCATGATTGCTTTTGCCGGTGCTGAACACGCTGTCAGCCGCGCGCCAGACAGTCTTGATTTTGCCCCGCGTTCACGCTGGCCGCTGGACACCACATCAGCACCCTTGATCGGATCAGGTCGCAGAGGAGCAAAAGCATGAGCAAAAACATTGCAATTCTGGGCGGTGGCGCTTGGGGTACAGCACTGGCTTGTATGGCCGCGCAAAATGGCCATCAGGTTTTGCTTTATGCCCGCGATCAAGCAACGGTTGATGATATTAATCACAACAGACAAAACAAACGCTATCTTGGCGAGATTATTCTGCATGAAAATTTGCGGGCAACCAGCAATCCGGCTGAAGCGCTGCAGAAGGCAGATACCGTTCTTGCCGTTATTCCTGCGCAGCTTATGGCCGCTGCCCTGCAGGATTTGAAACCGTTGATCCCTGAAAACTGCCCCGTTGTTCTCTGTGCTAAAGGGATTGAGCGTTCAACCGGCCGCCTGATGTCGCAAATTATTGCCGATATTTTGCCGGATCATCCGATTGCAGCACTTTCCGGCCCAAGCTTTGCCAGCGATGTTGCGCGTGGCCTGCCAACAGCAGTGACCATTGCCTGTGAAAATATCGCCATTGCCGATGATCTTGCCAGCCAGTTTTCAGGACAGACATTTCGCTGCTACTCATCCGATGATCTGATCGGTGTTGAAATCGGCGGCGCTTTGAAAAACGTGATTGCCGTTGCCGCCGGCGCAACCATTGGCAAGGGGTTGGGTGCCTCTGCACAATCCGCTCTGGTTACGCGCGCCTTTGCAGAATTGCGCCGGATTGCCAAAGCCTTTGGCGGCCGGCCTGAAACCCTGATGGGGCTTTCCGGTCTCGGCGATCTGATGCTGTCATGCTCGTCACCGCAATCACGTAATTATTCCTATGGTCTGGCGCTCGGGCGTGGAGAACCTATGCACGGCCTGTTGCTGGCCGAAGGGGTTGCAACCGCGCCGGTCATTGCGGAACTATGTCTGCAAAAACAGATCAACGCACCAATTATCACAACTGTAGCGGCATTACTTGACGACAGCATCACCATCGATGCCGCTGTCACAGGATTATTGTCGCGCCCTTTAAAAAACGAAGATTAAGACCGGAGTAAGCACCATGCTATTCGCCATTCTCTGCAATGATAAAGCCGACCATTTACAGCTTCGCCTTGATACCCGCCCGGCCCATCTGGATTATTTGAAAAGCCTTGGTGACAAGATCAAATTTGGCGGACCCTTTTTGAGCACCGCTGAACAGAAGCCTGATGGCAGCATGCTGATGGTAGATGTGGATTCAATTGAAGAGGCCAAAGCCATTGCCGCCGCCGATCCTTATGCGCTTGCAGGCCTGTTTGATACTGTAGACATACGTGCATGGAATTGGGTCATCAACAAACCGGCTGCATAAGCCCCGTTTGTAACATCATATCCGGAGAGAGTTGTGGCATATTGGCTGTTTAAATCCGAACCGTTCAAATGGTCGTGGGAAATGCAAAAGGCAAAAGGCGCCGTCGGCGAGCAATGGGACGGCGTGCGCAATTATCAGGCACGCAATAATATGCGCGCTATGGAACTGGGTGACAAAGCATTTTTCTACCATTCCAATGAAGGTCTCGAAGTTGTCGGTATTGTTGAGATTTGCCAGCTGGCACATCCTGACAGCACCACCGACGACCATCGCTGGGAATGTGTGGATATCCGCGCGATCTGCGATATGCCAAAACCGGTGACACTGAAAGATGTCAAAGCCAATCCGGCATTGAGCGATATGGCACTGGTAACTTCCATGCGCCTTTCCGTACAACCGGTCAAAGAGGATGAGTGGATTGAAGTATGCCGGATGGGCGGCCTTGATCACACCAAGATCTGAGAGAAATGATGCAGAACGTGACCTATCTTACTAGCGGCAAACGTTCTGCTCTTTATCAGGAGCGCATATGACGCCCCTGATCCCGACCGAAGAACGCGCCAGTCAATTCATTCGCACCAATACCGGCATCCATACCCCGCCGCATGTGCCGGAAATAAAGCTACATCTGGCGGATGAAGCTCACGAGCTTTGGCACAAGACAGAGCAGGAATTGTGTGAAATCGGCCTGCCTCCGCCCTATTGGGCTTTTGCCTGGGCGGGCGGGCAGGGTGTTGCGCGCTATATACTGGATCATCCGGCGATTGTCGGCGGCAAGCGCGTGCTTGATTTCGCCTCCGGATCAGGTCTGGTGGCGATTGCAGCGGCGATGCGCAATGCCGCATCAGTTACCGCAAATGATATTGATCGCTTTGCCTGCCATGCCATTACGCTCAATGCCGGTCTTAATCAGGTTACGCTCGGCTTTAATGATCATGATCTGATCGGGCAGGATTTAAGCAAGACAACCGATATTTTACTTGCCGGAGATGTGTTTTACGACAAACCGCTGGCTGACCGGCTTCTACCATGGTTTGATATGCTGTCAGCCAAAGGCATGACTATTATAGTTGGCGATCCCGGTCGCTCTTATCTGCCTCGCCATCGCCTGACAGAACTTGCGGTCTACACCGTTCCTGTCACCCGCGCGCTGGAAGATGCGGATGTGAAACGCACCACGGTCTGGCAATATAGCCATACAGATCTGGATAGCCCCTCGCGGTAGTTTTGCACATTTTTCTTCGCGGCTTTCATGCGTAGCGCTTCGCGCCGGCAACGCAAATCACCACCACACTGGCCACCGCAATCATAGCCATACTCACCGGTTCGCCCAGAATATAGGCCGCCAGCGCCAGACCGAAAAACGGCTGCAACAACTGTAATTGCCCCACCGCTGCCGCACCACCGAGCGCCAGCCCCCGATACCAGAAAAAGAAACCAATCAGCATACTGAATAACGTGACATAGACCACCCCTGCCCATGCCGGTGCCGCGATACCGACAAAACTCTCCGGCTGCAGCCAGACTGTCAGCACCAACATCATCGGCAATGCCAATACCAGCGCCCAGCAAATCACCTGCCAGCCGCCAAGGTTGCGCGACAGACGTCCGCCTTCTGCATAGCCATAGCCACACACAATAATCGCTAGCAACATCATGAAATCGCCATAGAGCGAAACCGCACCACCGGATTGATCTTTAGACAATGCAAACAGTGCGACTGCCATACTGCCAGCAAGTGAAAATGCCCAGAACCGCCATTGCGGGTTACTGTCTCCGCGCAACACCGCAAAAATGGCTGTACTAAGCGGCAAAAGCCCGATGAAAACCAGCGCATGTGCAGAGGTAACATATTGCAGCGCCAGTCCGGAAAATAGCGGAAAGCCGACCACCACACCGGCCGAAACCAGCGCCAGTGACATCAGATCTGCGCGCGCCGGCAGTTTCACACGAAATGCAAGCAGCAGCCCGCCACCAATCAAACCCGCCACTGAGGCGCGCAATACAGTGAGAAACAACGGATCAATTTGTGCAACTGCCAACCGCGTTGCAGGCAAAGACCCGCTGAAAATTAACACGCCTATAAAGCCGCTTATCCAACCCGCACGATTCTGCATTTTCATCTATTCTTCAAATATGTTGGTAATTTTGATTTATTTAGTGATACACAGCATTAAGTGTCAGAGACAGTTGCAGTACAATTTGAACAAACTGTACTGCTCATTTGAGAGATACAGATGAATCGCTTTTCAATCGAAACAGCTTCGCTGGATACAGCCTCAATCAATCAGGACATTCTTCAGGCCACAACTTTGGTTGAGAAGGTCATGACAATTATACGTGACCGCATCAATGCGATGAGCCTGATGCCGGGCGCGCGGTTACCATCTATTCGCCGCCTGTCGGAAACCATGTCGGTTTCCAAATCAACAGTTGTGGAAGCCTATGACCGGCTTGTCGCTGAAGGCGCTATTCAGGCGCGGCGTGGTGCCGGTTTTTTTGTTGCGGATAAACATCAGCAGCCATTGGTCACTACTGATTTAACCGCGCGTAATATCCGCCGGTCAAACCCCTATTGGGTGATGCGGGAATCTTTGGAGCATGACCAGCCCGATAAAAGTCAAACAACATTACGTCCGGGCTGCGGTTGGCTGCCGCCAAGCTGGTTACCTGAAGAGGCTATTCGCCGTGCCCTGCGTCAGCTGGCCCGCAACCCAGCCGCCAATCTTACCGAATATGATGAGCCGCTCGGCTTTTTGCCGTTGCGCCGGCTCATGAGCACGCGTCTGCGTGAACAAGGCGTTACGGCCAGCCCGTCACAAATCCTGCTGACAGATTCAGGCACCAATGCCCTTGATCTGATTTGCCGTACATTTGTGCGACCCGGCGATACAGTGTTGATCGATGATCCGTGCTATTTCAATTTCAGGGGCCTGCTGCTTGCACAAAATGCTGTGCCGGTTGGTGTACCATACACACCGCATGGTCCTGATCTGGAGAGCTTTGCGCAACTTTGTGAGCAGCACAGACCAAAACTTTATATCAGTAATTCCGGCATTCATAATCCGACCGGTGCCACCATGCTGCCAGCGGTTGCGCATCGCTTACTCAAACTCGCCGAGCAGCATGATTTAATTCTGGTTGAAGATAATATTTTTGCGGATTTTCACGCCACTCCGCCCCCGCTTCTGGCGGAGCTGGATGGGCTGGAACGGGTCATTCATATTGGCAGCTTTTCCAAATCTCTTTCTTCGGCAACCCGAGCCGGTTATATAACCACACGGCAGGACTGGCTGGAAAACCTGATTGATATGAAGCTTGCCACCAATTTTTCCAGCAATGCACTATCATCACAAATTATCCATCACCTGCTCACTGATGGCAGTTACCGCCGTCATATTGAGCAAACCAGAGTAAAGCTCGCTGAGTGCCAGACATGGGTTCGTCAGCGTTTAGCCGCCATCGGCCTCACCGCATGGTGCGAGCCGGTAGGCGGCCTGTTTCTCTGGGTACGGTTACCGGATACGCTGCCGCAAGGCGTAGACGCCGATGTGATTGCCAGCCGGGCACTAGAGCATCATATCGTTTTAGCACCGGGAAATATTTTCAGTCAGTCGCAGACATGCAACCGCTTTTTGCGCTTTAATGTTGCCCAGTCTGTGCACCCGAAAATCTTCACAACGCTTGAAAAAATTATGGCGCAGCCGGAAGCCAGTTGATTAAAATATCTTTTATCCGCGGCGCACACGGATAACAGTATCACCCGATAAATGCGGCAATAACCGCATCATATCGCGCCTGCTTAAAGCAATGCAGCCCTCAGTCGGCGTGTAAGTTTCACGCGAGAGATGGAAAAATATCGCGCTGCCACAACCCTGTTTACGCTCCGAAATATTCCAATCCATCACCACGCAAATATCGTAGAGATCATCTTTGCGCCACATCTTCTCATGGCTGCGTTGATATGTGGCGGCAACAGGGCGGTTATAATTCCGGTCATTGGCCGCATCACACCAGCCATCCTGCCGGTGGGTGGCACGAAAGTTCAATGCAGTCGCCGGCTGATCGGCAATCACCGTACTGCGGCGCCGGTAGCCATAGAGTAAACGCATTTGCGTGAGAGGGGTGGCGCCATCCCCTTCACGCTTGCGCGAGGAAATACCGCCCTTGCCCAAAGCGCAACGCAACACCAATGGCCCAGCGATCAGATAACCCTGACTGGGATGCCCCGGACGCATATGCACATCCAGCACTTTCAACATCCGTGACGTTTTTTGAATCCGCACATTCTGCAAAACGCCACCCGGCTTAGATACTTTACCCAATATCATTTTCTATTGGCCCCTCCGGCCAGATTTCGCATGCCAAATATCAGACATTATCAGCTATATGCAGTCTATCTTATTGGCTGCAACAGATATAACCGCCTTTGATTTTTACACACACCATAAACTGATACATAATCTCTTAAGGCCAGAGTTAAAATTACAACTTACAGGGTAAACTTTGTTTCATCTGACCTCCCTTTAGTTTTTCATTATTAAATGCCATAAATCATCCATCTTGCTGATATTCAGCTCCCGCTTTTTAACCGCATGAGGCAGATATGATCGCCCATAATATTCTGATTGTTGATGATGATGAGGATCTTCGTTCGATCCTGATTGACCAGCTGTCACTACACACCGAGTTTCATATTCTGCAGGAAGATACTGCCGAAAAAGGTATTGCAACAGCACGCGCTAATAATATCAGCCTGTTGATTATGGATGTTGGCCTGCCCGATATGGATGGCCGCGATGCCGTTAAACAACTGCGTGCAGGCGGCTTTACATCACCGATCATTATGCTGACCGGCCATGACACTGATTGCGATACTATTTTAGGTTTTGAATCAGGTGCCAATGACTATGTCACCAAGCCGTTCCGCTTTGCGGTGTTGCTGGCACGCATCCGCGCGCAATTACGCCAGCATGAGCAGAGTGAGGACGCCACCTTTATTGTCGGGCCCTACACCTTCAAACCAAGCCAGAAACTGCTGCTGGATCAAAAAGGTGACAAGATTCGCCTGACGGAAAAAGAAGCAGCAATCATCAAATTTCTGTATCGTGCTGGTACTGTGGTCGGGCGTGATACGCTGCTGGAAGAGGTCTGGGGCTATAATTCCGGCGTGACAACCCATACGCTGGAAACCCATGTCTATCGTCTGCGTCAGAAAATTGAGCTGGACCCGTCAAATGCCAGCCTGCTGATTACGGAAAGCGGCGGTTACAAGCTGGTTCCGTAACGCTTTATGTTTTTATGAACGCAATTTCTGACGAAAAATCGGTTCCCATATTTGCGGAACTACTGTTATCCGGCAATTCAGCTTTAAACCGCTTTGAATTGTCGGATTTTTCGAATGACAGGCACTGCCTTTGCCAAACATTTATCGGATGAGCAATAATACATAACTATGATGAATAAGCCTGTGCTTTAAAATTGCGCTAGTAATACACTGTAAACCTCCTGAATAACGCATTATTTTATCGAAAACTTTAGAAACTCTTCGGTAAACTGAGCTACAGCATAATTCTCCTGATCATAGCAGGTTCGGAAACAGAGTTATGTAGAAGAAAGCGGCATATGGCACTTGATGATGACATTCAGTTTCTGAGCACAATTGGTCTTTTTGAGGCTTTTTCAGCTCAGCATTTGCGACTGCTCGCCTTTGGCGCAGAGCGCATGGTTCTGCGTACCGGCAGAGAACTGTTTCATGAAGGACAAAGTGCCGACTGCGCCTATATTGTCGTCAGTGGCGCAATCACACTCTTCCATGAAGGTAAGCAGGGTCGTGTCAATTTACGCACGATCGATAGTGGTGCTGTGCTCGGTGAAATGGCACTGATTACCCAGTCCAACCGCTTGACCGGGGCTGTCGCCGACACCGAGACAGAAGTTATCCGTCTCAGCCGGTCAATTTTTCATCGCATTCTGGAAGAATATCCGGAGCTGGCAGCATCGCTTTACCGGCATATCAGCAACAATCTCAATGAAATGGTTGAGCAGATCGACAAACTATCCGCTCATTTTGAGAACTAGAGCGGGTAACGATCAGGTTGGATCGCAGCGCTTGCTCTAGATTTTAGAGTTATCGCATTGTCATACCTATCAAGATGATTCAACTTGATAGTGAAATACTCTCAATTTTTAGACGCCGCGTCACACTGATAGCCTCCAGAAATGCCTCATCATGGCTGGTCACCAGTAAGGCTCCATCATAAGCTTTGAGAGCCGCCTCCACAGAGCGCAGGGCTACAATATCCAGATGATTGGTAGGCTCATCGAGAATAAGCAGCTGCGGTACATGTATGCCACCTAACACACAAGCCAATCCCGCACGCAAACGCTCACCACCACTAAGTTCACCGGCCTTGCGCAAAGCACAATCATTGCGAAACATGAAACGGGCTAATGCCGCACGGCAAGCATTATCTGAGGCTTGTGGATTATGCTGTTTAAAATTTTCAACCACGCTCATATAATCATCGAGCATACTCACATGCTGATCAAGCATCGAAAAGCGCACAAAACGATGCACAATACCGGTTTTTTCTTCCAGCTGACCGGCCAAAACCCGCAATAAAGTGGTTTTGCCTGAGCCGTTACCACCACAAACTGCTAATCTTTCAGGCCCGGTTATTTGCAAAGATACATGCTCAAAAACCGGCTTGCCGCTACTATAAGCAAAACCCACACCATTCGCCGTTAAGACAATTTTAGAAGCAGGAAGCTGCGCAGATGCAATCGTAAAATCATGCGGCGTTAAACGCTCTATCTTGCTCTGTGCCTCTTTCAACGCTTGCTGCCCTGCATCTGCCTGCCTATGTGCAAGCAGAGTGTTACGGCCGGATGTGGCCTGTGCACGATCTTCCCGCGCATCAAGCAACAGCTTACTTTGTCCAGATTTGAAGCGTGATTTTTTACCAGCAGCATCCCGCTTTTCTTGCCGCTCCCTGATCAGCCGCGCCTGTTTCTCAGCCTGTTTAACTGCCGTTTGTGCCACCTCAAAATCATGATGCGCACCAGCCAGCTCTTCGGCTTTTCTAGCCTCGTAAAAATCCCAATTGCCCTCATAATGGCTAACACCAATAAAGGTCATTTCAACAATGCGATCCATTTTCCGTAACAAAGCACGGTCATGGCTGATAACCAGCGCCCCGCCCCGCCAGTTATGCAGTAACTCCAGCACAGCCTGCCGCCCCTGATAATCAAGATTATTCGTCGGCTCATCAAGCAATAACAAATCAGGTTTTTTAAAAATAAGCGCGGCCAGAGCCGCGCCGGTTTTCTGGCCGCCGCTTAAACGGCACAGTTCAGTGTGGGGCGTAAGACCCGACAAGCCCATTGTCACGAGCGCATCTTCAATCCGCGCTTCCAGCGTCCAGTCCGCCTCGAAATTATCTTCACTGCCATGTCCGGCCAGAATATGCTCCATCCGCATCAATGCGGCACGCGCGCCAAACAGATCTGCAATCGTTTCATGCGATTGATCTGTCACCTGATGCAGCACGCCTATTGTGGCGTGACCACGCACCGATCCGTTTAGCGGAGCTATTTCACCGGCAATAATGCGCAGCAAAGTCGATTTACCCACGCCGTTGCGACCAATAAGGCCGATACGGTCTCGGGCAATAGAGAGATTGAAGTTTTGAAAAAGGCTGCGGCCGTCAGGCGTGTGCGCAGCAAGATTTTGAAGTGTGAGAAGAGCAGTCAAGGGCACCATCCAATACAGAGACAAAAACACCAGTTACGAAAAACTGTGTTGTCTGCTTCATGGTGTGCACTCCTGATTATTGCTGTTGCTCAAGTCGTTTCGGAACAAGTATAACCCTGTTATGCCGAAACAGCTTGAGCATATGATCAATCATAACGGTCTTTTCAAGGCACATTAAGCCCGTTGTTTAGTCGAGATCAAAGCGGGCAATCACCGGCACATGATCGGAAGGCCGCTCCCAACCGCGGGCATCACGCAAAATTTTCAATTCCTGCATATGCGGTTCAAGGTCTTTTGATCCCCAGATATGATCAAGACGGCGGCCGCGATCAGACAGGCTCCAGTCTTTGGCACGGTAGCTCCACCAGGTATAAATTTTCTGATCCGCAGGGATCATCTGGCGCATCAGATCGCTCCAGCCACCTTTCACCCGCAGATCTTCCAAAGTCTGCGTTTCAACAGGCGTATGGCTGACAATTTTCAACATCTGTTTGTGCGACCACACATCATTTTCAAGCGGTGCAATATTCAAATCGCCAACCAGAATAGATGAAAATCCATCACCGCGATCCGCAGCAACAGCACGCATTTCCTCAAGAAATGCCAGCTTATGCGCGAATTTCGGATTAATGTTGACATCCGGCTCATCGCCACCGGCAGGTACATAGAAATTATGGATGCGGATAGATTTACCACCAGCCTGCACCACACTGCTAAGATGGCGGCAGTCACCCATATCACAAAAACCGATCACCTCAGTACCCTGCAAAGGACGACGCGACAGTGTGGCGACCCCGTGATAGCCCTTCTGGCCGCTGATAGCGATATGCTCATAACCAGCAGCCCGCAGATCATTCAGCGGAAACTGATCATCCGGACATTTGGTTTCTTGCAGGCACAAGACATCTGGGGAATGTTTTTCAAGAAAATCTAAAACCAGCGGCAAACGAAGGCGAACTGAATTGATATTCCAGGTAGCGACGGAAAAGCTCATAAAACTGCTCAACTGGCTGATATGCTGATGGGGAAACAGGCGGCACTTGAGCGAAGCATAAGCTTCACTTCAAGCTAGCCACCATAAGCCGCTTATCTTGGATGTGCAAATTTTTGGAATAAAAATACCGTGTAAATTATAAAACAGCATTTCATCTGAAACGCGCCTCTCAGCGTGTTTTACGCTTCATAGCCATGCGCTGATAATCAATCTTGAACATATTATCTGCAAATCTGACGCCCTTTTGCACATTGAAAATCATCACCGTCGTATCCTGACGCTGTGCATCCGTAATCGTCCATTGCTTTAATTCAGCATTGGCCGGATCAAACATCAAAGAAATAGTGGCATCAGCAAAAACCGACTTATCCCCCAGAACCATCGTCAAGGCATCCGGTTCATTTTTCAACCCGCGCAGCCGCCCTCCACCCAGATCAACATGATCGCTGAGGAGCAGTTTAAGCGGGGTTTTTGAGAGCGGATACAAATCCCATGTATCCAGTTTTTTATTATTAACCACCACCGATTCACCATCAGAAATTACAGTGATTGGTGATTTATCGTAGTTGAACCGGATTTTACCCGGGCGCTCAATATAAAACTTACCGCCTGTCTGGTCACCTTTAGGGCCAAACTGCACAAATTCACCGGTCATGGTTTTGACGGCAGTAAACTGATTGGCAATTGCCTGCGCCTGCGCAGTATTACCACCGGTTTGTGCCTGCGCGGTAGATACTGGCGAAACGACAGCAATGGCTGCACCCAGAGCGATTGAAGCCACGGTCAAATATTGAATAGCAGTTAAAGGCAATTTCAGTTTCATCAGAGAAACACTCTCCCGTATCCGTCATGGCGGCTTCACACCGCAATTATTACGTTTTTATAGACATGCAGTTTGACCTGACTGTGGCAAAGCAAAATCACCCTGCCTTAATAGCTGTCATCCTGCGTCGGCACGAGAATTTCGCGTTTGCCCGCATGGTTTGCAGGTCCCACAATACCTTCCTCTTCCATGCGCTCGATAATCGAGGCAGCACGGTTATAGCCAATACCGAGGCGGCGCTGAATATAGCTGGTGGATGCTTTCTTATCGCGCAGAACCACCGCAACAGCCTGATCATAAGGATCATCAGAATCCTCAAGATTGGAAGTGCCTGATGGTGCTGATCCGTCACCCTCATCACTGTCTTCCGTGATCGCATCCAGATATTCCGGCACGCCCTGTGCTTTAAGATGCTGCACAACCTGCTCAACTTCATCATCGCCGACAAATGGCCCGTGAACACGCTGAATACGGCCGCCGCCAGCCATGAACAACATATCACCCATGCCCAGCAACTGCTCAGCCCCCTGCTCGCCAAGCACAGTACGGCTATCAATTTTCGACGTAACCTGAAACGAAATACGGGTCGGGAAATTGGCTTTAATCGTACCGGTAATCACATCAACACTCGGACGCTGCGTTGCCATAATCACATGGATACCCGCCGCACGTGCCATCTGTGCAAGACGCTGCACAGCGCCTTCAATATCTTTACCGGCCACCATCATCAGATCAGCCATCTCGTCGATAATCACGACAATATATGGCATTGCGACCAGATCCAGCTCTTCGGTTTCGTAAACCGCTTCACCGGTATTACGGTCAAATCCGGTCTGCACCGTGCGGGAAATCTGCTCGCCTTTTTTCTGTGCCTGCACCACCCGCTGATTAAAGCCGTCAATATTTCGCACGCCGACTTTCGACATTTTGCGATAGCGGTCTTCCATCTCGCGTACCGCCCATTTCAGCGCCACAACCGCTTTTTTCGGATCGGTCACAACAGGGGTAAGCAAATGCGGAATGCCGTCATAAACCGACAGTTCCAGCATTTTCGGATCAATCATAATCAGGCGGCATTCTTGGGGTGTCATACGATAAACCAGCGACAGGATCATCGTATTGATCGCCACAGATTTACCCGACCCTGTGGTACCAGCCACCAATACGTGAGGCATTTTCGCCAGATCGGCAATCACTGGCTCGCCATTAATGGTCTTACCCAGTGCTAATGCCAGCTTTGTTTTGGTTTGAATAAAATCGCGGCTCGCCAGCATTTCACGCAAATAAACCATTTCGCGTTTCGGGTTAGGCAACTCAATACCAATCGCATTGCGCCCCGGTACCACCGCAACTCGCGCAGAGATTGCGCTCATAGAACGGGCAATATCATCCGCCAGACCAATCACACGTGAGGATTTAATACCAGGCGCAGGTTCCAGCTCATACATGGTCACAACCGGTCCCGGCTTAACCTGTAGAATCTCACCGCGCACACCAAAGTCTTCCAGCACACCTTCAAGCACGCGCGCATTTTGCTCCAGCGCTTCTTTTGACAGCAACGGATCACGCGCCATCACTTTTGGCTCACTCAGATAATTAAGATCCGGCAGTATAAAGCGCCCGCTCTTATTTACCGGATGGCTTGCACCGCGCTGTGCAGCAGCTTTGCGCGCCGGTTGCGCACGCTGAGGGGGTGATGCTTGATGATCTTGATCCGCTGTTGCAGCGGCATGATCAAAACCATTGTCAAAATGAAGATCATCTTCCGTCTGAAAACCCTGTTCAGAACGAGGCTCAAACCCCGGTTCAAAACGCTGGCCATCCGTCTGCTGACCTTTGCGCGGCAGTGTAATATCACCGTAAGGATCATCATCACGCAAACGCTTGCGCTGTGAGGAAGGCTTGCGTTTCATGCCAAACAACCGGCGCAGCGAAGCACTGGCACTTAGTTTCCAATGCGAGGCAGCACCAAGGGTCGATGCCGAAAGCGCGGAGAAGAAACCACCGCGATCAGATGCGCCATCATCTTCGTCAAAACCGTCTTCATCAAAATCATCTTCCGCAACATGACGCGCTTTCGCACGTACAGGCTTGGTCAGGCTGCTCTGCCGGCCGATCAAGCCGCTGGCAAAAGCGCTGAGCCACAAAGCGGGCACCAGCAGCACAGCTGCAATCGACACTGCAATCATACCGGTTGGAAATGCACCAAGAAAAACGCCCGGCACTTGCAGCACCATATCACCAAGCACACCGCCAAGGCCGATCGGCATTGGCCAGCTTTCCGGTGCCTGCACACAACTGGCTATGGCTGCAAATAACAGGGATGCAAAAAACCACGCTGATGCACGGCGTGCCAAACGGTCAATACGCCCGTTTACAATCAGTAAAATACCCCAAAATATTGCTGGCAGCAGCACAACAACACTGGATAAGCCGTAAAACTGCATCGCAAGATCAGCAAATACGGCCCCCGCATAACCGGCAGCATTGGTGACTTCATTGGCAGTGGCATGGCTGAAACTCGGATCTTCAACATTCCATGTTGCAAGAGCAGCAACACATCCCGCTACCAGTGCCAGAACAAGCAGGCCGGAAAAAATATCGATCTGACGGCGCAATAAAGCGCTGAGCCTCAGACGTTCTCCCCGAACTTCTTGATCCTCTGGCCCGAAGGACGGTGAATAGCCTTGCCGCATGTAATCTGCCTCAACTTTTTTCACCCCGTTTCAACACGTAAAAACGCGTTAAACCGTGGCAAATTTTATGAATCGCATCCGATCTTACAATATCGGTAGTTAAGGCAGCATTAACCATGCGACATACGCCGCAAGGCTGTTGATATCCGGTAGTAGTTTAAGCCGGTTGCCCCTCAGGAACGTACGCGGATCAGACCTTCCTGCGCGGTAGAGGCAATCAGCAAACCGTCACGAGTGAAAATTGAGCCACGGTTAAAGCCGCGCGCTCCGGTCGCCAGCGGGCTGTCCTGACTATAGAGCAACCAGTCGTCGAGCTTGTTTGGGTGATGAAACCACATTGAATGGTCAAGACTGGCCACCTGCATGCCCGGATCAAACACCGCGCGTCCATGGGCGTGCAGCGAGGTATCAAGCAGGGTCATGTCAGAAAGATAAGCAAGAATGGCTGATTGCAGCGCCCTGTCATCCGGAATAGTTCCGCAAGCCCGCACCCACACATTTTGTAATGGTGGCAGCGGATCTTTGGTCAGATAATGCTCCAGTGAAACCGGCTTCATATCAATCGGCTGTTCACGCTCGAGATATTTGCGCATCGCAGCCGGTGCCATCTGCAAATACTGCTCTTTCATATCCTTCATGCCGATCAGCTTTTCTGGCAAAGGCACGTTCAGCGGCATTGGAATTTGATGCTCAAGCCCCTTCTCATCAACCTGAAATGAGGCAGAGAGTGTAAAAATCGCTTTGCCATGCTGCACCGCAACCACCTGACGGGTTGAAAAACTTGAACCGTCCCGCAGCCGCTCCACACGGTAAATGATCGGAATAGACGGATCGCCCGGTCGCATAAAATAGCCGTGCAATGAATGCACATAGCGCCCATCTTCAACAGTGCGCTGCGCAGCAACCAGTGCCTGACCGATCACCTGCCCGCCAAAAACCCGCTGCCAGCCCACCTGCGGGCTGCGGCCACGAAACAGATTATGCTCCAGCGGCTCCAGATCAAGGATCGACAATAATTCTTTCATTGCTTCTGACATAGGAAACTCATTTTCTGTAACAGCTAGAGCATTTCACTATCAAGTTGGATCAACTTGATAGCTATGACAATGCGAAAAAGCTAAAATCTAGAGCGAGCGCTGCGATCCAACCTGAACGTTACCCGCTCTAGGTTATGGCTACAGCCAGTAAGCATAGGGTGCAAGCGGCAACTGAGAGTATCAATGCCCAGTTACAACAACGCGCCGGTTAAAATTATATGGCATTTGCTCTTGAGGCCAATCCGGTTAAAGCCTATCTACGATACTGTGATATAAAGCATATGAGCGCTCTTAAGGAACTGACATATCGCTGCAGGGCCTGTCACGCAGAGAAGGAACCCACAATGGCCAAATCATCGCGCACAACACCTGCCAATGATGCAGAAACATCTGTCCGAAAAACAGATATTGTCATCGCTGGTGCAGGTTATGTAGGCATGACCACAGCTGTTGCCATCAAAACCGGCGCACCGCAGCTTGATGTGACGATTATTGATGCCGCACCTCAGGGTCAGTGGAAAAAAGACCCGCGCGCCTCTGCGATTGCCGCGGCTGCAAGCCGCATGCTCGAACAGCTCGGTTGCTGGCAGGCAATCAAACCGGATGCTCAAGCCATCAATGATATGGTGATCACAGATTCACGGGTTTCTGATCCGGTACGTCCGGTTTTCCTGACCTTTGGCGGAGAAGTTAATCCCGGTGAACCTTTCGCCCATATGGTGGAAAACAAAGTTCTGAATGCCTCGCTCCATGCCAAAGCTGCAGAGCTCGGTATTCATGTTATTGAAGGCTGCGGCGTGGATCATTTTACCACAGCCGCAAATGCTGTTACCGTAACCCTTGCAGACGGCCGCAGTTTTGAAACCCGTTTGCTGATCGGTGCCGATGGTGTGCGCTCCAAAATGCGTGATCAGGCCGGCATCAAAACCATTCACTGGAGCTATGGTCAATCCGGCATCGTTTGTAATGTTGCCCATGAGCGTCCGCATGAAGGCCGGGCTATAGAGCATTTTCTGCCCGCCGGCCCATTTGCTATTCTGCCGCTCAAAGGCAATCGCTCTTCTCTCGTCTGGGCAGAGCGCACTGAAGATGCTGACCGGCTTATTGCACAGGATGATTTTGTATTTGAAGCAGAGCTCGAACAGCGCTTTGGCCACCACCTTGGCGAAATCCGTGTAGAAGGCAATAAACGCGCCTTTCCGCTGGGTCTGACACTGGCACGTGAATTTGTTAAACCGCGCTTTGCACTGGTTGGTGATGCCGCTCATGGTATTCACCCGATAGCCGGACAAGGGCTTAATCTCGGTTTCCGCGATGCGGCAACACTGGCGCAAGTGATTGTTGATACAGAGCGTTTAGGGCTCGACATCGGTTCTTTTGCAGCTCTTGAACAATATCAGACATGGCGCCGTTTCGACACGGTGCAAATGGGTGTCAGTACCGATGTTCTGACAAGACTGTTCTCGAATGACAGTCTGGCTTTGCGTACGGTGCGTGATATTGGACTTGGTCTGGTCGACAGGCTGCCGGTGATGAAAAATTATTTCATCAAACAAGCAGCAGGTTTCGGCAAGGAAATGCCACGGCTTTTACAGGGCGAAGCGCTCTGACCAAAACAGTACATTCTTAAAAACGGATAAATTTAGATATCACCTCTGGAAATGCACCCAAGAAACCTAATTCTGTTGTCAGTGGCCCGATTTTTATTTTACTCAGAATTGGGTCAAAACTGCTCTCATACCTCTGCATAAATTCAAACCGAGGATAAGACGATGAACAGAACTGCCACTGCAATCTGGAACGGCGATCTGAAAACCGGTACAGGCAAACTTTCCACCCAGAGCACAGCTTTGGCCGATTTGCCATATAGCTTCAAATCCCGCACCGAAGATGTGCAAGGCCAAACCGGCACCAATCCTGAAGAACTGATTGGTGCAGCCCATGCTGGTTGTTTCACCATGAGGCTGTCTTCGTTACTATCCACCAATGGCACACCGCCACAGGAATTGCAGACCACTGCTACCATCAGCACCAAACCCAATGAAGGCGGCGGCTTTTCAATCGCTAAAAGTGAGCTGGTCTTGCGGGCGCGTGTTGCCAATATTTCCGAAACCGACTTTCAAAAACTGGCGAAACAAGCCAAAGAAAACTGTCCGGTTTCCCGCGCGCTCAATGCTCTTGAAATTACACTCAAGGCAACGCTTCTTTAAACGATTGCTAAACCCCTCATACAAAAAAGCCGCCTGTTTATGAGGCGGCTTTTTTGTATCGAATCTATTAAGGTCAGGCCGGCATATGACAGACAGCCTCAATCACATGGCCATCAGGATCCTTAACCAGAGCACTGAAATAATCCGCATGATAATTCGGGCGTAACAACGGAGCCCCATGATCACGGCCACCGGCACTCAGTGCCGCGCTATAAAAGCGTTCAACCTCACTGCGCGTACCAGCTAAAAATGCCAGATGCATGTGTCCCTGATAGGCAGTGCCTTTTTGGCTGCCAATCCAGAATTCGGGCTTGCCTTGCCGGCCATAGCCTTGCCAGTTTCCAAATTCTGCCACTGCATCGATACCAAGAGGTGCCAGCGCAGCCGTATAAAATGCCTGTGCCTTATTTTTGTTTGCGACCATAAAACCTATCTGATCAAGCATAAGCGCCTCTGTTCAATCACCCTGTTGATATAACGCTGCAACAGATCAAGAGTTGCAGGGATAAAGCGATATACATCATCTATCCCCTCGCAATCAGGCTGATTTATGGAGGCAAATAAAAAAGGCACCGCGAACGGTGCCTTTTAAACGCAATGATCGACTTACTTCGTGATTACACGCGGCGCTCGACCATCATTTTTTTGATTTAAGCACAAGAGCCGTGGAGGCTTTTGGCCGACAGGGATTAATAAAGACGATTGCCGCGTTTACACGCGACGCTCAACCATCATTTTCTTGATTTCAGCAATCGCTTTCGCTGGGTTCAGACCCTTAGGGCAGGTCTGCGCGCAGTTCATGATTGTGTGACAGCGGTAAAGACGGAACGGATCTTCGAGATTATCCAGACGCTCACCCTTCGCTTCATCACGTGAATCGATCAGCCAGCGATAGGCCTGCAACAAAACAGCAGGTCCGAGATAACGATCACCATTCCACCAATAGCTCGGGCAGGATGTTGAACAGCAAGCACACAGAATGCACTCATAAAGGCCGTCAAGTTTGGCGCGGTCTTCATGGCTCTGCAGCCATTCTTTTGCAGGTTCCGGAGAAACCGTTTTCAACCACGGTTCGATTGAGCGGTGCTGCGCATAAAAATGGCTCATGTCAGGCACCAGATCTTTCACCACAGGCATATGCGGCAAAGGATAAATCTTAACCGTGCCTTTGATGTCTTCCATACCCTTGGTGCAGGCAAGCGTGTTTGACCCGTCAATATTCATGGCACATGAGCCACAAATACCTTCACGGCATGAACGGCGCAGTGTCAGGGTCGGATCAATATTATTCTTGATGTACAAGAGTGCATCGAGAACCATCGGGCCGCAATTATCAAGATCAACATAAAACGTGTCGAGACTAGGGTTTTCGCCATCATCCGGAGACCAGCGATAAACCTTGAATTCACGTAAATTGGTTGCACCCGCAGGTTTGTCCCAGACCTTGCCCGGACGGATCTGCGAATTTTTGGGAAGTGCCAGTTCTACCATTGCTCTTTCCCTTGTCCTTAGTAAACGCGCGCTTTAGGCGCGATTTTTGCCAGACTGATACCGCCGTCTTCTTCCTTGACCAGCGGGTCAAGATGAACAGGGCGGAAACCAAGCGTTACTTTACCGTCTTCTGTGAGCCATGACAGCGAATGCTTACGCCAGTTAACGTCATCACGGTTCGGGAAGTCTTCATGCGCATGCGCGCCACGGCTTTCCTTACGGGCTTCAGCCGCAACCACAGTGGTCATCGCATTGGCCATCAGGTTTTCAAGTTCCAGCGTTTCCATCAGATCTGAATTCCAGACCATTGAGCGGTCGGTCACTTTAATATCCGGCATTTCTTTCCAGATCGCGGCCATGCGCTCACAGCCTTGCTTAAGCGATTCGGAGGTACGGAATACCGCAGCATCTTCCTGCATAGTGCGCTGCATCTTTTCACGTAAGATTGCAGTTGGTGTGCCGCCATCTGCAAAGCGCAGACGATGGAAGCGTTCCATGATTTTATCGCAGGCAGCAAGGTTCAATTCAGGAATCTTTGCTTCGCGGTCAATCACTTCACCAGCGCGGATTGCAGCCGCACGGCCAAACACCACCAGATCGATCAGCGAGTTTGAACCAAGACGGTTGGCGCCATGAACCGAAGCACAGCCTGCTTCACCTACAGCCATCAGGCCCGGCTGCACACGATCAGGATTTTCCTCAGTCGGGTTCAGCGCTTCACCCCAATAGTTGGTCGGCACGCCGCCCATATTGTAGTGAACAGTCGGCAGAACCGGAATTGGCTCTTTGGTCAGATCAACACCGGCAAAAATCTTGGCCGATTCCGAAATGCCCGGCAGACGCTCATGCAGGATCGCCGGATCAAGGTGATCAAGGTGCAGATAGATATGATCTTTATTCTTGCCAACGCCACGGCCTTCACGGATCTCGATGGTCATGCACCGTGAAACCACGTCGCGTGATGCCAGATCCTTGGCAGATGGTGCATAACGCTCCATAAAGCGCTCACCCTCGGAGTTGACGAGATAACCGCCTTCACCGCGCGCGCCTTCAGTGATCAGGCAACCCGCACCGTAAATACCGGTCGGGTGGAACTGAACAAACTCCATATCCTGCAACGGAAGACCGGCACGTGCAGCCATACCGCCACCATCACCGGTACAAGTATGTGCAGAAGTTGCCGAGAAGTATGAGCGCCCGTAACCGCCTGTCGCCAGAACGACCATTTTCGCGGTAAAGCGGTGAATGGTACCGTCGTCGAGGTTCCATGCCACAACGCCGGTGCAAACACCGTCTGTCATGATCAGATCAAGCGCGAAATATTCAATAAAGAACTGCGCATTATGCTTCAGGCTCTGGCCGTAAAGCGTGTGCAAAATAGCGTGACCGGTACGGTCAGCAGCCGCACAAGTGCGCTGTACCGGCGGACCATCACCGTAATTCTGCATGTGGCCGCCAAACGGACGCTGATAAATCTTGCCTTCTTCGGTACGCGAAAACGGCACGCCATAATGTTCCAGCTCATAAACCGCAGCCGGTGCCTCACGGGCAAGATATTCCATAGCATCGGTATCGCCGAGCCAGTCAGAACCCTTGACGGTGTCATACATATGCCACTGCCAGCTATCAGGCCCCATATTGGAAAGCGATGCCGCAATACCGCCCTGCGCTGCAACCGTGTGGGAGCGGGTCGGGAATACTTTGGTAATGCAAGCGGTTTTGAAGCCCTGTTCGGCCATACCCAATGTTGCACGCAAGCCTGCACCACCGGCACCAACCACCACAACATCAAATTTATGATCTACATAGGTGTAGGTCTTGCCGTCTTTGGTAATTTTATCTGTCGTTGTCGCCATTTGGCTTATCAACCTCCGAAGCTGAGCTTGAGGATTGCAAACAATGTGGCGCCGCCAACAACAATCGAAAAGAAAGTGTTGAGCATCACACAAACAATCTTCAGGCCTTCGCCATGAATATAATCTTCAATAATAATCTGCATGCCAAGGCGCATATGGTAAATACCGGTCACAACAAACAGCGCCATCACCAGTGCGGTGAAGGGATGCGCGAGTGCAACCCGTATTTCTGCGTAGCTTGCGCCGTGCAGACACACGATCAGGCCGACAAAAAACACCACCAGCGGCACCAGTGCAACGGCACTCATACGCTGGAGCCAGAAATGGCTGGTACCATCCTTGGCAGAACCAAGGCCGCGAACTTTACCCAGAGGGGTACGCATATCTTGCATAATGTCTGTCCTCTCAGCGCAGGCTCAGCGCTACAACCCAGATCAGGATTGTCGCAACCACAGAAAACACCACTGTCGCCCAGGCAATCTTGCTCGCAGTATGCTTTTCAAGCCCTGCGCCCATATCCCAAATGAAGTGACGAATACCACCGGCCAGATGCTGCATCAGTGCCCATGTGTAACCAAACAACACAAGCAGACCGAGCCATGAGCCGAACAGGCCATTTATGAAATTAAAGCAGTCTTCACTGACCGCTGCGGAAATCAGCCATGCGGCGAGCAGCAATGTACCAAAATACAGTGCACCACCGGTAATGCGATGAATAATCGACGTTGTCATCGTGATTGCCGGTTTGTAAATCGACAAATGCGGTGACAGCGGACGCTGGCTTTTGACTATAGGTCTTGTTGTCATAGCTATCCTGGTAAATGTTACCGATAAACAGGCCACCGGCAAACAAGCCGGAACTCCGGCATAGTGTGGTCTGTTCATGCCCAACAGAGTGTTTTTGTATGCTGCATCAACCGCAACATACAAAAACACTCTGTCATTAAACATGCTGTATAAAGACACGCCGCCAAGCGGTCGCGCAAACACAGTAGAGCGAAAACGGCCAAGATCGTTTAAAGGACGACCATGTTAAGGCTTATCTACTGCGGTTTTGCGGTAACGTCAAAGTCACAACAGCGCGACCAGCCATGCAATTAGTCGCACCTGAACAGCCAGATGACGTTTTAAACGGTTTTATGCGCTATATATTGAGCTGTCAGCCGTAAAAATAAAATCCTGACAAAGGCGAAACATCATGAAAACTCAGCTTCAAGACGCCTTTAAGTTTGGTTTTCATAGATGCGGGGCAAAGCGAATCACAAAACTGTTCCAATCAGCCGTTGCCGCAACCTGCTCATAGAGCTTGCGGCCGTCTTCAGGCTGGCGCGGGGCGTTGAGCGCAAGCCTGCTCCATGTCCGCTCTTCTGCCTTATCGGCCAGCACATCAATCAGTGCTTTGGCAATGCCTTTTTTACGGTGATCATGATGCACATAAATATGGTCAACCTGACCTGCGCGCATACCTGATATCGGCTCCGGCAGATCATAAAAAATCACAAATCCGACCAGAACTCCATCGATACGGGCGCCTAGCAATTCAGCACTGCGGTCCTGCAACAATTTTTCAGCATAATATTCATCGGGACGTCGGGGAGCACCACGCTTGAGCGCTTGTGCATAAGCTGCCAGCAACGGCGCGAGTTCACGGGCATCACGCAGATGCAGCAATGTAATATCAATAGCGTGATCTTGTGTCATGTGGCCCTCTTCATCCGAATAACACCAGACTATCTGCTTCTTTTTTAAAAACCAGCATAATCAATATTATTTCTAGCAAAAATCAAAAACCCGCCACATTGATTATACGCAATGGGCGGGTTTTAATTTCAATCAGAATAAGGCCGGATTATTTCCAGTTACGAATATCCGTGAAATGGCCTTTAATTGCAGCAGCGGCCGCCATAGCAGGCGAGACCAGATGCGTGCGACCTTTAAAGCCCTGACGGCCTTCAAAGTTACGGTTTGACGTCGATGCACAACGCTCACCCGGCTTCAGACGGTCATCATTCATTGCCAGACACATTGAACAGCCAGGCTCGCGCCAGTCAAATCCGGCAGCCTTGAAAATGACATCAAGACCTTCAGCTTCCGCCTGTTCTTTCACCAAACCTGAGCCCGGCACAATCATTGCGCTCACTGTTGAGGCAACCTGACGGCCTTCAACAACCTTGGCAACTTCACGCAGATCTTCAATGCGACCATTGGTGCAGGAACCGATGAAAACGCGGTCAATCGCAATATCTTCGATTTTTGTGCCTGCAGTCAGCCCCATATATTCCAGTGCGCGCTGCTTGGAGGCACGCTTGGTTTCATCCGCAATATCATCTGGATTTGGCACAATACCGGTGATTGCCACCACGTCTTCCGGTGAAGAACCCCATGAAACGATCGGCGGCAATGCAGCGGCATCAAGCACCACAACCTTGTCAAAATGCGCACCTTCATCGGTCTGCAGTGTTTTCCAATAGCGAATGGCTTTTTCGAGGTTTTCACCCTGCGGTGCACGCGGCTTACCGGTAATATATTCAAATGTTTTGATGTCAGGCGCAATCAAGCCAGCGCGCGCACCACCTTCAATCGACATATTACAGATGGTCATACGACCTTCCATCGACAAAGCTTCAATCGCATCACCGGCATATTCGATCACATAACCGGTACCGCCTGCCGTGCCGATTTCACCAATGATTGCCAGAATAATATCTTTTGCAGTCACGCCATCCGGCAATTTACCATTAACCTGCACCAGCATGTTTTTGGCTTTTTTCTGAATCAGTGTTTGGGTGGCCAGCACATGTTCGACCTCGGAGGTGCCGATACCATGTGCCAAAGCACCGAAAGCGCCGTGGGTCGATGTATGGCTATCACCGCAAACAATGGTCATGCCCGGCAACGTGAAGCCCTGCTCCGGCCCGACAATATGCACAATACCCTGACGCTTATCGCGCTCGGAATAATATTCCACACCGAACTCGGCCGCATTTTTAGCCAGCGCTTCAACCTGAATACGGCTTTCTTCGTTCTTGATGCCTTCAAGACGATCAGCCGAGGTCGGAATATTATGATCAACAACAGCCAGAGTGCGCTCAGGATGACGAACTTTGCGGCCGGTCATGCGCAGGCCTTCAAAAGCCTGCGGGCTTGTCACTTCATGCACAAGATGACGGTCAATATAGAGAAGACAGGTACCATCGTCCTGTTGATCCACCAGATGATCGTCCCAGATCTTGTCATAAAGTGTACGCGGCGCGCTCATAGTCTACGTCCTTTGAACTGTTCTTACAGCCGCCTGCCCCAACTGGCTCCTTCCGGCTGCAATACTAAAATTATTATGCTCCATATGCACCTGTCGCGCGATTTCGTCAAGAAATGACAAGCGTAACAGGGTGTCGCAGCAAGATTATTACCAAAGCGGTTTAATATGTTTGCAAAAAGAAAAGGGCGACCTTACGGCCGCCCTTATCAATCAGAAATTGCAATCGCAATCTGCAAAAATTACTTTGCAGCTTTAGCAGCAGCCGCATCACGCTCTGCAGCGCGCTTGTCAGCTTCACGCTCAGCTTTCGAGCGATTGTCTTTTTTCTCAACGATACGGGCAGCCTTACCGGTGAGGCCACGCAGGTAGTAAAGTTTCGCACGACGGACTTTACCGCGACGAACAACTTCAACGCCTTCAACCATTGGCGAATAAACCGGGAATACACGTTCTACGCCTTCGCCGTAAGAAATCTTACGAACGGTGAAGCTTTCCTGCAGACCACCACCTGAACGGGCAATGCACACGCCTTCATAGGCCTGTACACGTGTACGTGTGCCTTCTGTTACGCGTACGAGAACGCGAACATTGTCACCGGCACCAAAATCAGGCAAAACGCGCTTTTCAGAGATTTTTGCGATCTGTTCAGCTTCAAGCTGCTTAATAATGTTCATAATAATTATCCTTCTGATTCTTCTCGAACAGTCAGAGCGCTCATCACTTGCATATCAGTCTGTGCTGTCATGCTATGCAGTTCATGCAGGAGCGGTTTCACTACTCTTTGATTTCAGGCTATTGATTAGATATTTCAGGAAAATCTTGAAATGTGAGGCGGCAATACACCATTCCCCCACATGAATCAACCATCGTCTGCGCAAATCAACCGTCGTCTGCACAGCATCGCCCGTTTTAAACAACGAGGCACAGTGCTGCTGCTAAACCTTCTTCGCCTGATAGGCTTGCCATAAGTCAGGGCGCCGCTCGCTGGTAACACGCTTTGCTTGCTCCAGCCGCCATTGATCCACGGCCTTGTGATTACCGGAGGTCAAAATCGCAGGGATGGTGCGTCCTTCCCATTCCTGCGGACGGGTATAATGCGGGTGCTCAAGCAATCCGGTCTCAAAACTTTCTGTCTCACCCGATTCCTGATTGCCCATTACGCCCGGAATTAACCGCACAATAGCATCGAGCAACACCAGCGCACCGGTTTCACCACCGGAGAGAATATAATCACCAACAGAAACTTCCATCAGATTACGCGCTTCGATCACACGTTCGTCAACACCTTCAAAGCGGCCGCAGAGAATCACGGCACCCTCACCTTTGGCAAGTTCACGCACCAACTCCTGTGTCAGCGGGCGTCCACGCGGGCTCATCAGAATGCGCGGGCGATTATCCTGCTCAAGACTGTCCAAAGCCCTTGCCACCACATCAGGCTTCATCACCATACCGGCACTGCCACCGGCAGGCGTGTCATCAACCATGCGGTGTTTATCTGGCGCAAAATCACGGATCTGTACGGTTTCCAGCTGCCATTTATCATCGCGCAGGGCACGACCGGCCAATGCGGCTCCCAAAGGCCCCGGAAACATCTCCGGATAAAGCGTCAGAACAGATGCTTTAAACACCATTACCGCACCCATCCGTCATCATCAGCATCTAAACCCGCTTCAGCATCTGCATCCGATCCTTCACCCTCAAAGCCGTCTTCATCACTCGAGGAGGAGCCATCATCAACAAGGCCAGCCGCCAATGGATCAATAATAATATATCCGTCGGCCATTACGATCACCGGCACCGAGATCAGCGTGAACGGGATCAGAACCGGCTTTTTCCCGCTGTCTTTAATCTCAAGCACATCACCACCGCCAAAATTGAACACCGATGACACCTTGCCATAAATGCCACCCTCAGCGTCACGCACTTCAAGGCCGATCAGATCGGTATAATAAAACTCGTCCTCATCAAGGTCTTGCGGCAATTGCCCGTGATCAACATAGAGCTCTGTACCATTCAGCGCTTCAGCGGCATTGCGGTCGTCAACATCGGCAAACCGCACCACCACCACCGTTTTGCTTGGGCGAATAGATAAAATTTCATATGATTTTCCGGCGGCATCATACAGCAAGCCATATGAGCCAAGATCAAGCGGGTCGCCTGTATAGGTTTTAACCCGCACTTCCCCTTTGATGCCATGCGCCGCGCCAATAACAGCGAGCTGAACAGGATTATCAAGATTTGCAACCGGCGGCTGGTTGCCTTTTTTCTGAGAAGACATGAAAAACCTTAAACTGCGGCGGCAATGAGCCTGCCTTAAGAAACAAGAGCAGTAAATTATATGATGGCTTTTGCCTTAAACAATCCTGCACCAAAGGCCAAGAAAAACCTTTTATTGCGCTTTCACATCCGTGCAACGCTTCCGTAACCGGTGTGTGAGAAGCTGTAACTGACTTATAACCCGAACCGGACATTTTTAAAACAATGCAAGGCGCCAAATCCGACCATACAAAAACAGAGTTTCTGGTCATCGCTGCACCCGATTTAAACGCAGCGCGGCAGGAATGGCTCGGCTCATTGCGCAACAGCCGCAGGCTGGCAGACCATACATTAGATGCCTATGAGCGGGATACGCGCCAGTTCCTGCAATTTATGACCGGTCATCTCAGCCAACCACCAGCGCTTAAAGATGTATCAGGCTTGCGGGTTGCAGATTTGCGTTCCTATCTGGCATCGCGCCGCAATGACGGCGCCGGTGCCCGTACACTCGGGCGCGGCCTTGCTGGTGTGCGCTCGCTGTTGCGCTATCTCGAAAAGCAGGGGCTTGCCAATGCAGCCGGCGCAAGCGCCATCCGCGCGCCCCGCCAGCCCAAATCCTTGCCCAAACCACTAACGGCTGATGCAGCTCTGCGCGTAGTGCAAGCACAGCAGCAACTGGCTGAAGAACCATGGATTGCTGCTCGCAATGCCGCCGTCCTCACATTGCTCTATGGTTGCGGCCTGCGAATATCGGAAGCACTGGCCTTAACACCGGATACTGTAGCTGATCCTACTGCCCGCTCCCTGACAATCCTCGGCAAAGGCGGCAAAAGCCGTATGGTGCCTTTGCTGCCGGTAGTGCACAACGCTATTGCCGATTATCGCAAGCTTTGCCCCTATGTGCTGGGCAATAGTGCCCCCTTGTTTCGCGGCGCCAAAGGCGGCCCGCTGCAGGCAGGTATCATCCAGCGTGAAATGCAAAAAATGCGCAGCGCGCTCAACCTGCCGGAAACCGCCACACCCCATGCGCTGCGCCACTCTTTTGCCACGCATCTGCTGGCACGCGGCGGTGATCTGCGCACCATTCAGGAACTGCTCGGCCATGCCAGCCTTTCCACCACACAGGTCTATACCGGTGTTGATACAGACCGCCTGCTGGAGATTTATGACCGCGCGCATCCGCGCGCTTAGTATCTTTTGGGGCGCATCCGCGCGCTTAATATCTTTTGGGGCACATCCGCGCAGTCGCCAACCATCAGGCACCAGCCAATATAGCGCGCGCATAACAGAGTGTCGGAGATAAAAACAGCTGATCTTTCTTGACAAGCTGCCGAGCAAAAGCGATTGACTTAAACGAAGTGTTTCAAACGGAAGCACCGTCATGAGAAGAAGACGATGCCGAACCTACATAAAAACTCTGACCGGTCTGATCTGCGTCAACAGTCTGATGAACTCAAAGCCTATCTCGGCAAGCGCCCTGTTGTGCTGGTTGGTCTTATGGGAGCGGGTAAATCCACCATCGGTAAAAAGATGGCCGCATTGCTCGATTTGCCGTTTTTCGATCTTGATACCGAAATCGAAAACATCTCCCGTATGAGCGTGACCGAGTTGTTCGCCTCCTATGGCGAGCCGGAGTTTCGTGACCTTGAACGCCGCGTTATGCAGCGCTTGCTTGAAGGCGGCCCGATGATACTGGCAACCGGCGGCGGCGCGTTCATGAATGAACAAACCCGTGAGAGCATTGCTGAAACAGGCATATCGGTGTGGCTCAATGCCGAGCTTGATGTGCTGATGGAGCGCGTATTACGCCGTCAGGATCGCCCGCTGTTAAAAAATGCAGATCCCCGCGCTGTGATGCAGAAGCTGATGACAGAACGTTATCCTGTCTATGAAACAGCAGATATCAGCATCATGTCCCGCGATGAAAAGCGTGAAGTGATTGCGCAAGAAGTGATCACGTTACTGATCGACCATTTGCGGCAGGCTGAGCACGCTACAATCTGACTTTTAATCAAAGAGTACCCGCCTATGACATCTGCTCCTGAGACTGCAAACCACCTTGAAACTGAAACCGTGCATGTTTCATTGGGTGACCGCTCTTACGACATTTTGATTGGCAGCGGCCTTATAGCGCGTGCCGGTCAGGAGATTGCCAGCCGCTTGCCCGGCATACGTGCAGCAATTGTTACTGATAGCAATCTTGAGCAGGTGCACTTACAGCCGCTGATTGCGTCACTGCAGCAGGCTGGTATTCATGCAACACCGGTGGTCGTTGCTGCCGGTGAAAAATCCAAAGGTTTTGAAACTTTAGAAAAAGTCACCAATGAAATCCTGAAAGCCCGCTTGGAGCGTGGCGATGCAGTGATTGCATTGGGTGGCGGTGTGATTGGTGATCTGGCAGGGTTTGTTGCCGGCATTGTGCGCCGTGGCATGAATTTTATTCAAATTCCAACCTCGCTGCTGGCGCAGGTCGATTCGTCTGTTGGCGGTAAAACCGGCATCAATACCGGTTACGGCAAAAATCTTGTTGGCGTATTCAACCAGCCGCAACTGGTGCTGGCTGATACTGATGTGCTCAACACTTTGACCAAGCGAGAATTTATTGCAGGCTATGCGGAAGTTGCCAAATACGGCCTGATTGATCGGCCTGACTTCTTTGCTTGGCTGGAATCAAACTGGCAGGCAGTATTTGCAGGCGGCCATGCGCGCCAATATGCCATTGCCACTTCGTGCCGCGCCAAAGCAGCCGTTGTTGCCCGCGATGAGCGGGAAACCGGCGACCGCGCATTGCTCAATCTCGGTCACACATTCGGCCATGCGCTTGAAACCGCAACCAATTATGATTCGTCCCGCCTTGTGCATGGTGAGGCAGTTGCCATCGGCATGGTGCTGGCACACCAGTTCTCGGCCCGCCTTGGCCTGATATCTGATGATATTGCTGCACGCGTTGAAACGCATTTGCGCGCTGTCGGTCTGCCGGTCTCGATGAAAGACATTGCCGGACTGCCATCAGCAGATGTGCTGATGTCCTATATTGCGCAGGATAAGAAAGTGTCACGCGGATCGCTGACCTTCATTTTGACCCGCGGCCTCGGCCAGTCCTTTATTGCCAAAGATATCGCCGCTGCTGATGTTGAAGCCTTCTTGCGTGAAAAACTGGCATAATTGATCAAACGACAGCAATATCAGTGCTGCCGTTTGATCATCGTCATATCAGGCTGTCTTCTGCTTGCGGCGGGTCGGCTCACCCGGCGCACTTGGCTCCAACGCCAGCGCATGCAGGCCTGAATGCAGCTCTTCGTCCATCAATGCGTTAATCGCACGATGTCGGTCAACACGGCTCAGACCTGTAAATGCATCTGCCACAATAATAACGCGGTAATGTGTTTCACCCGATCCGTCAAAAACTTCTTCATGGCCGCCATCAGTATGGTGATGACCGGCATGCAGATGGCTCTCATTGATGACATCAAGCAACTCCGGCTGAAAAGCATCACTCAGTTTTGCGGTAATCCGCTGTTGTCGCGTCAAAGGAATAGACATTCTGATCTCCTGCCCCCATATAGGGACTCTGTTATGCGCATTGGTTGCCCTTAGGGTATACACAATGAGGCAAAATTCCAACTTCACGTCTGCGTCGATTCTCTGCCTTCCCGGCAACAGTCACGCTTCGTGAAATGTCAATTCTTGTATAACCAGATATGACCCCGTAATATTGATATCATGACAACCAATTCAAAATTTTTCGACAGCATCCGCATCCGCTCCCGCAAGGAAGAAAAAAAAGCCGCAGGCCCTCAGTGCCAGTGGGAGGGTTGCGAAGAAACCGGAACGCATAAAGCCCCAGCGGGTGGTGCGCGTGAAGGTTTATATCTGCATTTCTGCATTAATCACGTGCGGGAATATAATAAGAATTTTAACGCTTTTGCAGGGCTCAGCGATGAAGAAATCGCCAAGTTCCAGAAGAATGCGGCTGTGGGCGACCGCCCGACATGGACCACGACGAAAAACACCACGTCGCGCCAGTCGGCACCGCAATTTGCCCGTATTCGCTCCGGCACCGCAGCCTATCACAATAAGATTCGTGATCCGCTCAATCTGTTTGAGCAAACCAAGGCCCGCGCTGAAGCCGCAACACCAACAAGACGCCCGCGCCCGCTCGAATCCAAAGCTTTTGTCACACTCGGCATTGCGGCAAATTCGACCAGCGACGCCATCAAAGCGCGCTACAAAGAGCTGGTAAAGCAGCATCACCCTGACGCCAATGGCGGCGATCGCGGCTCGGAAGAACGATTCCGTGAAGTTGTGCAAGCTTATCAATTGCTAAAGACCGCAGGTTTTTGCTAAACAAGCTTAAATGTTTCGGGAACAACGGGGAAAATCGGGAGCAAGTAGTTTTCGCCCTTTTGCGTCTTTTTCAAAACACGGCCATTAAACAAGTGATGATATAGCGGTTGGCAAAACCGCTCAGGAGGCATGATGAACAAGGTTGATCGCGACATAAACAATATGCCGGACACAACTGTATCGGTGCGTGACGTGTTCGGGATTGATTCCGATCTTGAAGTGCCCGCCTATAGCAGCAAAAGCGGTCATGTACCGGAAACTGATCCGGATTATATTTTTGACCGCCAGACAACCTTGGCCATTCTTGCAGGTTTTGCCTATAATCGCCGCGTTATGGTTTCCGGCTATCACGGTACCGGTAAATCCACCCATATTGAGCAAGTTGCTGCGCGTCTGAACTGGCCATGTGTTCGTGTCAATCTCGACAGCCATGTCAGCCGTATCGATCTGGTCGGTAAAGATGCTATTGTTGTAAAAGACGGTATGCAGATCACCGAGTTTAAAGACGGCATTCTGCCATGGGCCTATCAGAACAATGTGGCTCTGGTATTTGATGAATATGATGCCGGTCGTCCGGATGTGATGTTTGTTATCCAGCGCGTGCTGGAAGCATCAGGCCGCCTGACTTTGCTTGATCAGAGCCGCGTTATCAATCCGCACCCGGCTTTCCGCCTGTTTGCAACCGCAAATACAGTTGGCCTTGGTGATACAACCGGTCTTTACCATGGCACCCAGCAGATCAATCAGGCACAAATGGATCGTTGGTCGATTGTGACCACGCTGAACTATCTGCCGCATGACAATGAAGTTGCGATCATTCTTGCCAAGTCCAAGCATTATCAAAATGCAGAGGGCCGCGAGATCGTGTCGAAAATGGTACGCGTTGCTGATATGACCCGTCAGGCTTTCATCAATGGCGATCTGTCGACTGTTATGAGCCCGCGTACAGTCATCACATGGTCTGAAAATGCCAATATTTTCAATGATGTCGGCTTTGCATTCCGCTTAACCTTCCTGAATAAATGCGACGAATTGGAACGGTCCATCGTTGCCGAGTTCTACCAGCGTGCTTTCGGTCAGGAATTACCGGAATCAGCGGTTAATGTGGTGTTTGGTTAAAAACACCCCGAAGTCAGGTTAAGTTTTTCTGGTATAAGGCAGTTTTATCATGGCAGGCCCAGGCGATAATATACGCGAACGTCCCAAAGGTCCGGTCGATTCCGAGCCTTTCAAGCGTGCGGTAACCGCCTGTGTCCGTGCTATTGCCGGCAGCAATGAGTTTGAGGTCGGCTTTAGCCATGACCGTCCGGCACTGACCGGCAATCATGCCCGTCTGCCGGATCTGCCAAAACGCCCGACACCCGACGACATTGCGATTATTCGTGGTCTTGGCGATTCCATGGCATTGCGCCATGCCCGCCACGATCCGCGCATTCATGCGCAGCTGGCACCGCAAGGGAGCCAGGCACGTGCTATTTATGACGCCGTTGAACAGGCGCGCGTTGAGGCTATAGGCACTTTGGCTATGGCCGGCATGGCACAAAACATCTCTTCAATGCTGGCCGATAAATATAGCCGTGCCAATTATTCTGCCATTACCTCGCGTGATGACGCACCGATTGAAGAGGCGATTTCGCTTCTGGTGCGTGAAAAGCTCACCGGCTATCGCCCGCCTATGCAGGCCGGTAATGTGGTTGAGCTATGGCGCGACTGGATTGAAGAAAAAGCCGGTACCAGCCTTGATAATTTGACTGACCGCCTCAACAGCCAACAGGATTTTGCCCGCCTTGTGCGTGAAATGCTGGTGGCACTGGATATGGCAGAAGAACTGGCTGAACCGTCAGAGAGTGATGACGAGGAAAGCCAGCAGGAAGAGCAGGCTGATCCTGAAGAATCACAGGAAGGCTCTTCAGAAGAAGATGCTGAAAACCAGTCCGGTGACGGTGACAGCTCTGAAGATACCAATGATGACCGTGAGCGCGGCGACCTTGAAGCTGAAGACGCAGCCTATGAAGATGCGGATGACGGCGAGGAAGAAGATGCTGAAACACCAGGGGAAGCGCGACGGTCAAGCCAGCCTTTCGGTGATTTCGACAAGCAAAATGATTATAAGATTTTCACCCGCGAATTTGACGAGATCGTTGAAGCAACTGATCTCTGTGATGAAGCGGAACTCGAACGCCTGCGCGGTTTTCTCGATAAACAACTTGCGAACCTGCAAGGCGTGGTCGGCCGCTTGGCCAACCGTTTGCAACGCCGCCTGATGGCGCAGCAAAACCGCTCATGGCTGTTTGATCTGGAAGAAGGTTATCTCGACAGCGCCCGTCTGGTGCGTGTGGTGGTTGACCCATCCCAGCCGCTCTCCTTTAAAACGGAGCGTGATACCAATTTCCGCGATACGGTTGTCAGCTTGATTATCGACAATTCCGGTTCTATGCGTGGACGCCCGATTACCGTTGCTGCAACCTGCGCCGATATTCTTGCCCGCACGCTGGAGCGTTGTGGTGTGAAGGTCGAGATTCTCGGCTTCACCACCAAAGCGTGGAAAGGCGGGCAGTCGCGTGAAGCATGGCTGGAGCGCGGCAAGCCAGCGCAGCCGGGCCGTCTGAATGATCTGCGCCATATTGTATATAAAAGCGCTGATGCGCCTTGGCGTCGTGCACGACGCAATCTCGGCCTGATGATGCGCGAAGGCCTGCTCAAAGAGAACATCGACGGTGAAGCGCTGATGTGGGCGCATAGCCGCCTGCTCGCCCGCTCTGAACAGCGCAAAATTCTGATGGTGATTTCTGATGGTGCACCGGTGGATGATTCGACCCTGTCGGTTAATCCCGGCAATTATCTGGAACGGCATTTGCGCGCTGTGATTGATGAGATCGAAAACCGCTCACCGATTGAGCTGATTGCTATTGGTATCGGCCATGATGTGACCCGCTATTACCAGCGTGCCGTTACGATTGTTGATGCTGAAGAACTGGCAGGTGCCATGACCGAACAGCTGGCATCGCTGTTTGAAGATCAGGATCAGCCTAAAAAATCCCGCCGCAAATAACAGCTATAATCATATTATTATTTCGCCATCAAACTTATCCGGTTTGATGGCGAAATGGTTTAATCTAAGATTTTAATCGTTACGGGTATTTTGTGTTTTGCCAGCCGCATAAACCGACGGCGCAAACAGCGCAAGAATCGCGCCATAAGGCACCAGCATGATCAGGCTCATAATCACTTTGACGCCGAAATCACCCAGAGCCAGCGACAACCACAACGGCACAATCGCACCAAACATCTGCACCTGATCTGTCAGAGAGCCGTCAGCCAGACCAAAAGCTGTATCCAGCACACTGAATGGCGCTGCAAAAGCCAGCGAGAAGAACAGGATTGTATCCAGCACCGAGCCGCAAAGAGCGGCGGCAAGCGGCGCCTTCCACCAACGCATACGGCGCAAACGGCTAAACACGCTGATATCAAGCAGTTGCGCAAAAAGAAAGGCGCTTCCTGAGGCAATAGCCAGCCGCGGACTGGCAAGCCACACCGACATGATAACACCCAGCGCAAAACCGGCATACACCACCCTGCGGGCAGCTACAGGGCCAAACCGGCGATTGGTAAGGTCATTGACAAGAAAAGCAAACGGATAGGTAAACGCACCATATGTGAGAATATCCTGCAGTCCGAAATAATGGACCGGATATTGCACAAGAATATTGGAGGCGGCAACGGCCGCACACATGGCCAAAACGGGAATGATCATCGCTTGGAAAGCGGAATTATGCTGTGTAGGCATTTTTTTATCCTGGGTAATGGAACCAGCAAAAAGGCCGGATAAACCGGCCTTAAGCAAATTAAATTATGAGCTCAGGCAAATTAAGCAGCTGCTGCTTCAGCAAGCTTCTTGGAAACCTGACGCTTGAGCAAACGCACGCGCTGTGACAATTCATTGTCAGAAGCCTTGGCAAGGAATGCATCCAGACCACCGCGATGCTCAACTGAGCGAAGTGCGTGTGCAGATACACGCAGGCTGTAGCTCTGGCCCATTGCATCGGACATCAGGGTTACATTGCAAAGATTTGGCAGGTAACGACGACGCGACTTGTTGTTCGCGTGGCTTACATTATTGCCGTACAGGACCGCTTTACCGGTCAGTTCACAAGCGCGGGACATTGGTCTCACCTTCAAAATTCTGTTTCAGGCCCCGGCACAAATACCCGATATCGTCTTCGCTTGAGACATTACAATCGTGAGATTGCAGATGTCACGGCGCGCAATATCGGACAGCGGCCTATTGGGAAAGTCGGGTTTCTATAGTTAAAACAGCCCTTGCCGTCAAGCTGATTTCAGTCTGATTGTCGGCAATGACAATGAATTGCCTGTAATCGGCTGGAATTAACTGTCTTTGACCGCATTTTGCCGCTTTTATCAGACAAATACCGGATATGAAAGTTATCAGTCACTTATTTCCTATCACCAAAGCCCTATTGGCCTGATGAAAGAGATTCTTATGCCGTTCACCAACGCTGCCCGATTATTAAAAGCGAGTCTGCTGGCAACGGCATTGTTTCTTCCGTCTTCTGTATTTGCAGCTGATTCCACCTATCGTACCGAATACAACATCTCCATATTTGCAATGACAATTGCCCGCTCTGAAATAACCACCAGAATCAGTGCAAACGATTACGCGCTGGACGGCAGCTTTCGCAGCTCCGGTCTGGCACGCGTGTTCGATAGTACTAAAGGCACAGTTACCATCAAAGGCGCCATCCGCAATCAGGGCGCCCAGGCAAGCGTACAATCTGCCTCTTATCTCACCACCTATCGCAGCGGCAAAAAACACAAGCGTACATCCATCAGTTTCAAAAACGGTTCGGTAACCGGGTTTGACAATCAGCCGCCGATCAAAAAAAACGATCCTTGGGTTGAAACCAAACCTGATGACTTGAAAAACGTGTTGGATCCTATCAGCGCCATGATGGTTACCAGCCCTTCTGCCACTGCTGTTTGCAACCGCACCTTACAAATTTTCGACGGTCAGACCCGCGCACAGATCCGCTTGAGCCCGGCGGGTACAGAAGGCTTCTCCACCAAAGGATTTACTGGCACAGCGGTCATCTGTAATGCCAAATTCGTCCCGGTTTCCGGTTATGAGAAAGACAGAAAGTCGGTGCGTTACCTTGCCGATAAAAGCAAAATCACCATCAGCTTCGCCTCTTTGAATACAGATACCAAAGGTGCGGGAATTTACGCGCCGGTGGCGGCGAGTGTCGGCACCCAGATTGGTACAGTAAAAGTGCGGGCAACCCGCTTTGAACTGGCCAACCAATAATCTCACGTCAATTATACTCAATCCGGCATATTCAATAAGCTGTTGATTTAGCCTTAGTTATCCGCTTCATATAGATGTGAGACAACAGGGGCGGATAATGAAACTGGCAACGCTGATCGGATTTTCGGCCATTTTAATGTGGTCTTTGCTGGCATTGCTCACCACCGCCTCCGGTACTGTCCCGCCATTTCAACTCACCGCAATGACCTTCACAATCGGCTCGCTGCTTGGCGCCGTGTCATGGCTCTGGCGTCCAAACGCCCTGAAAAGTCTTAAACAACCATGGCCGGTCTGGACACTGGGTATTTGCGGCTTGTTCGGCTATCATTTTTTGTATTTCACCGCTCTGCGCAATGCGCCCGCTGTTGAGGCAAGCCTTATTGCATATCTCTGGCCTTTGCTGATCGTTACAGGCTCAGCCCTGATGCCAGGGGAGCATCTCCGGTGGCATCACATTGCCGGCACCCTTCTGGGCCTTGCAGGCACCGTGCTGATCATCACCAAAGGCGGGGGCTTCAGTTTTGATGCACGCTATAGCTTCGGTTATCTGATGGCAGCCCTCTGCGCCTTAACATGGGCCGGATACTCGCTGTTATCACGGCGCTTCAGTGCGGTGCCCACCGATACCGTTACTGGTTTTTGTATTGGCACCGCCCTGCTCTCGCTCCTGTGTCATATCGTGCTTGAAGAAACCACATGGCCGCAAAGCTCCGCACAATGGGCTGCAATTGCCGCTTTGGGCTTGCTGCCGGTGGGAGCTGCATTTTATGCATGGGATTTTGGGGTTAAGCGCGGCAATATTCAAGCACTCGGCGCGGCAAGTTATGCGGCTCCGCTGCTCTCAACATTTATATTGATTCTGTTTGGTATGGCTCAGGCCAGCCTGCAAATCATCGCTGCATGTTTGCTGATTACCTGTGGCGCATTGCTTGCCTCAAAAGATATGCTGCGTACTAAACAAACCGGTCAATCAACGCCGGAGAACTAAGCAATTACTCGCCAAGCAGTTTATGAATGCGATCAAGGTATTTTTTTCCAAAAGCCAGATGTGCCGGATTGATACCTTTTAGCTCATCCACAATCTGCTCCTCATTTTCAGCTTCCACAGCGCTGACACTGCTGACCAGCGCGAAATAACCATAAATATAATCCTGCGCCGTCAGACCATGCTTTTCCAAAACAGCCATTACCTTCGGTTGTTTTTCAATTCTTGCTGCAAGCGCTTTTGGGGAGTGGTCACCGGTTCCGGCCTCATCCTGCCCCTCTCCGGACATATCCATACTATTCAGCTCAAGCTGTGCCGCTTCCATTTTGGTCAGAAATCCGTCTTCAAGCGGAAAATTATTGACCTCTGCAGGCACTTCCGGTTTGGCCATTTCTGAAAAACTCTGCGCGAATGCAACATCACTCACCGGCAGCACAAACAACAGATTTGCGACCAACAAAGATCCGGCGGTGATAGTAAAAATTGAACGCAGGCGCAGGCAAGTCATCATATTTCCTCAATTAAAAATCGGCTTTGCTAAAACTTCCTGGCTAAGATTTCCTGGGCTAGAAGTGATCTTTGCGTTTTCGCAGCTCTGCAAAGACTTCCAGCTCGCTGGCATGCTCAAGCCCAAGATTTTTACGGATTGCTGTATTATGCGCCCGCAAAAACGGATTGGTAGCCATTTCCAGCCCTAAGCTGGTCGGCAAAGTCGGCAGTCCCTCTGCACGCAACCGCTCAATCTCACGGCCGCGCTCTCGTAGCGCCGGATTTCCGCCATCGACCGCCAGTGCGAACCGCAAATTGCTTAACGTATATTCATGGCCGCAATAGATTTTCGTATCGACCGGCAATAGCGCCAATTTTTGCAAGGATTCATGCATATCGGCAGGCGTGCCTTCAAACAAACGACCACATCCGAGTGCAAACAAGGTATCGCCGGTAAATACCACTCTGGCCTGCGGCAGATAATAACTCACCTCACCTGCTGTATGGCCCGGTGTGGCAATCACCTGTAGTTCAAAGCTGCCAAACTGAAACCGGTCACCATCTTTAACACCGATATCCGCGCCGGGAATCTTTTCACTCGCAGGACCGGTAATCTGTGCGCTGAAAGCTCGTTTCAGCGCTTCATTACCAGCAACATGATCAAAGTGATGATGTGTAGTGAAAATAAAATCCAGCTTCCAGCCACGCCGTTTTAATGCATTACGAATGGCCATCTCTTCCGGTGCATCAATTGATGCCGTCAGCCCCGTTTCCGGATCATGAATCAGTACACCAAAATTGTCATCACGGCAGAAAAACTGTTCAATCTCAAGACGGGCCATCAGCCTCTCCTGTCAATTCACTTCTTGTCAGATGCGCTTTTCACGTCATCCGTACCCCAAGGCACCAAGGAATGTTTTTTGATCAGTGGCATTTGCAACATTGTAAACAGAACAGTGATCGGCATCACGCCCCATACTTTAAACGTTACCCATGCATCCGTTGTATAATTGCGCCATACAAATTCGTTCAACCCCGCCAGAAAGAAAAAGAATACGCCCCAGCGGAATGTTAACTTGCGCCAACCCTCGGCATCCAGCTTGAATGCCTGATCAAAAACATATCCCAGCAATGCTTTGCCAAACAACAAACCGCCAAGCAAAACAGCACCAAACAGGCTATTAATGATTGTCGGTTTCATTTTTATGAAAATATCATCATGAAGCCAGAGTGTGAGCGTGCCGAACACCAGAACAACAATACCTGAAATCAATGGCATGATCGGCAAGCTGCGGGTCATAATCCATGAAACGGTAAGTGCGATCAGTGTTGCTGCCATAAACAGCGCTGTAGCTATAAAGATCGGCTGCCCGATTTGTGCCAGCACCGGAAAGCGCTCAACCAGCCATTCACCGCGCGAATTGGCAAAGAAAAACACCAGCAACGGGCCCAGCTCCAGCGCCAGCTTAAGCAGCGGCGGCACATCTTTACGCTTCGGGTCAGAAGGATCACGTTCCAAAATCTGATTATTCATAACCCTGCTCCCGCAATCGCACCGGCAAATTCCTGTGCTGTAAATGGCTCCAGATCATCAATCTGCTCGCCAACACCAACAAAATAAACCGGCAATTTATGTTTTGCTGCAATTGCCACCAAAATACCACCCCGTGCCGAACCATCGAGCTTGGTCATCACCAAACCGTTGACACCGGCAATGTTTTTAAAAATCTCAACCTGATTAAGCGCATTCTGACCGGTGGTCGCATCAAGCGTCTGCAGCACAGTATGCGGTGCTTCCGGATCATGTTTGCCAAGCACCCGGACAATTTTTGCAAGTTCGTCCATCAGCTCGGCGCTGTTTTGCAGGCGTCCTGCCGTATCAATAATCAGCACATCACTGCCTGCATCCTTGGCTTTAGTCCATGCATCAAACGCAAGCCCGGCAGCATCAGCACCAAGCTTGGAGGACACGACAGGCGAACCGGTACGCTCACCCCAGACATGCAATTGCTCAATGGCAGCCGCACGAAATGTATCGCCCGCAGCCAGCATCACTTTCAACCCGCCCGCAGTGAGCTTAGCGGCCAGCTTGCCGATTGTTGTGGTTTTTCCCGTGCCATTAACCCCGACAACCAGAATAACATGTGGCTTGTGCGATAGATCAAGCTCCAGCGGCTTGGCAACCGGCAGCAAAACCTTTTCAATTTCACTGCGCATGATATTACGCACTTCATCGGTGGAAATATCTTTACCGTAACGGCCGGATGACAGGCTGTCGGTAATCCGCATCGCCGTTTCCAGACCAAGATCTGCCTGAATCAGCACATCTTCCAATTCCTGCAATGTCTCTTCATCAAGCTTGCGCTTGGTAAAAATACCACCGATCGAATCGCCCAATTGTTGTGAAGAACGCGAAAGTCCGCTGCGCAGTTTTTCATACCATGACAGCTTCTTTTCCGGCATGGTTTCAACAGCAACAGGCTCCTGCTTAACCTCAACCGCTTTACTGACAGTCACTTTATTAGGCTTAGACTCTATAGCGGGTTCCACTGCCACTTCCGTGGCAGGTTCCGGCACTGGCTCTGGAATGATTTCTTCCAACACCGGTTCAGGCTCAACCGGCTCGTAAACCGGAGGCAATTCAATGGTAGCCGGATCAGCAATCACCGGTTGAGACAGCAGCTCCTCAACCTTTTCAAGCACAGTCTCATGATGAGGCGCAATTGGATTTTCGATTTCTGCAACAGGATCTGCATCGACAACAGGTGGCAGGTTTTTTTCTTGGCTATCAGCTATCGTTCTTTCTGTAACCAGCGCTTCTGTGATTGTTGCATCAACCACAAGCGGCTCAGAGGAGGTATCCTCTTTTTTGCCGAAAGAAAAAATCTTTTTAATAAAACCCATAGCCATGAATACAGCGCTTCTTTTTCTTTAGAATTACATTTGTGCCAAAACCAAAAACCCGCCGGTAACCCGACGAGAATCCGGATTACACAGCAGAAACAGCCAGTAGCTTATCGCCATCATGGCCGGATATCTGAACACTGACAATCTCACCGGCAGACAGACCCTGCGTATCAAGTCCTGCAAGCGTAAAGCCTTCCGTGCGCCCCAAGCCTTCCAGGCGGTCACCACGCTCAATCAGAACCTTTTGCACAGTGCCTTTCAGGCTATCGAGATGCAAGCGGTAAGCCGCTTCCCCTGCCACTCGCAACCGTGCGGCACGATCTTTAATCACCTCACGACGCAATTGCGGCATGCGTGCGGCAGGTGTGCCCTCACGCGGGCTATAAGGAAACACATGTAGATGGCTAAGTCCGCATTCTTCAACAATACGGATAGAGTTTTGAAACATCTCTTCTGTCTCGGTCGGAAAACCGGCAATAATATCGGCGCCGAAAACCGCATCAGGGCGAAGCTTGCGCACATCCTCGCAAAAGCGGATGGAATCATCGCGCAAATGACGGCGCTTCATGCGCTTCAGGATCATATTATCACCCGATTGCAGCGACAAATGCAGATGCGGCATCAACCGTGTTTCATTGGCCAGAACCTCCATCAAATCTTCATCGGCTTCAATGGAATCAATTGATGAAAAACGCAGGCGCTGCAAATCCGGCACTTGCGCAAGTACGGTTTTGACAAGTTTACCAAGGCGCAGATTGCCCGGCAGGTCAGGGCCATAAGAGGTCATGTCGACGCCGGTGAGTACAACCTCGTTATATCCGTTGCCAACCAGCCGCTTAACTTGCTCCACCACACCGCCCATCGGCACTGAACGGGAATTTCCACGACCATAAGGGATAATGCAGAAAGTGCAGCGGTGATCACAGCCGTTTTGCACCTGCACAAAAGCGCGCGCCCGCCCCTCGATCGCATCAACCATATGGCTGGCGGTTTCGCGCACTTCCATAATGTCGTTAACGCGGACTTTTTCAAACTGATTAACGCCGAAATCCGGCAGCATGCGATAGGAATTGGATTTAAGCTTTTCCTCATTCCCCAGAACCAGATCAACTTCATCCATCGCTGCAAATTCATCCGCACCGGTCTGCGCCGCACAACCGGTCACAATAATGCGCGCCTCCGGATTATCGCGGCGTGCTTTGCGGATGGCCTGACGCGCCTGACGCACCGCTTCAGCAGTGACCGCACAGGTATTAAAAATTATTGCGCCGTTTTCCAAAGTGCCAAGCCCGGCTTCATCAGCCTCACGTTTCATCACTTCGGATTCATAAGTATTCAGACGACAGCCGAATGTTACAACCTCTACAGCCATAATCAGGCACCTTCCGCTTGTCTATCAATGCGCATATTTTTGGAAAACGCGCCGTTTAACGGATCAAACTGCCCTGAAAACTCCCATTCAGCCGGTCCTGTCATCAAAACGTGATCATCATCACGCCAATCAATCTGCAATGTGCCGCCCGGCACAATAACCGACACATGCCGCCCCGTACGGCCGGTACGCGCCGCTGAGACGGCGGCAGCACAGGCCGCAGAACCACAGGCACGGGTCAAGCCCACACCGCGCTCCCATGTGCGGATTGTCAGCTCGTCCTGTGCTGTAACCTGAGCAATTGAAATATTAGCCTTCTCAGGAAACAGCGGATGGTTTTCAAGGTCAGGGCCGTATTTTTCCAGCGCATAAGACCATACATCACGATCAACCCAGAAAATCGCATGCGGATTGCCCATAGATGCAACTGACGGTGCCTGCAGCACCGGTACCTCTTCCGGCCCCGCATGCAGGTCGATCATCCGCGTATCGGCAAATTCTCGTGCCAGCGGTATCGCCTGCCAGGCAAAATGCGGACGCCCCATATCAACACAAATCCGGCCATCCGCCAGCTCTTCAGCCTGTAACAGCCCTGCAAGTGTTTCAAAGGTGAATTTACTTTGTCCGGTCTGCGCGGCGAGCGCCTGCACAACACAGCGCGTGCCATTGCCGCAAGCCTGCGCTTCAGAACCATCACAATTAATGATGCGAATATAATAATCCGTACCGGCAGTTTTCGGATCGTGAATGGCCATAATTTGATCAAAGCCGGTTTCATCATCGGCTGCAAGCGCGCGTGCGGCATCCGGCGTAATCAGGTCAGCCCTGCCGCGCATGTCCGCCACGATAATTTTATTGCCAAGGCCATTCATCTTGGCAAAAGCTGCATTGACAGTTTCTGATACAAACATTGGTTCACATTTAAAAATATCCGCACCTTTACGCCTGTCGGCATGCGGTCCGGGATAATATTGAAACTTCACTCATCTTACGGCAAACACCAAAGTCACGCTGTAGTACCGGATAATCTGCCTTATATGGCGGAACTCATGCCAAATTGCCAGTATCGGATCACAGGTTTCAAAATGACTGTTACAGTTTTTGACAGTCAGGACAGATCGGTTCTTGGCCAACGCGTAAAATATGTTTATCTTTTAAAACATAATATGTTCAAACTGTACCGCTAATGCATAGTGTCACAAAGTCCGTCTGTATGCTCAGTAAAGATTTCATTTCAGTGCACTATGCTTTAAGCTGCAGCGCATTACGCTTCAACACAGACCTGATTGCGAACTGATTCCGCATCATAAAAACCTTATCAAGGAGATGAGTATGGGAGTTTCTAAGATTGGCCTGCTCGGACTTGCAGCAGCCACCATACTAGCAGGCTGTCAGAGTTCACGCTTCGATACGCCGACGGCTCAAGCTCCCGCTCAGATGCGGGCACCGGCTCCGGTACGTGCCGCTCCGACAACTTCGGTACAGTCCACCAATCTCAATGATGTGAATGCCTCGCAATTTCCAGCGAATCCGAATGATATGAATTCCGGCGCTCAGGGCAACACACAGGTAGCAAGCCTGCCATCTGCAACCTCGGTAGATCTGACACCAGGCAAAGTTGCCGGTGTATGGAATGCATCCCTTGCCGGTCAGAGCTGTAAAGTTGCAACCCCGCAAACCAAATTTGGACAAGGTTACCGCGCCGGCCCGTTGCGCTGCCCGGGTGAGCTGGCCAACCTGTCTTCATGGTCAGTCAACGGCAAGCAGCTGGTGCTTTATGATGCAAATGGCGGCACTGTTGCCTCGCTGTATTCATCAGCTGATGGTCGCTTTGATGGCCAGACATCAGGCGGTCAGCCGATCAGCCTGTCCCGTTAAGTTTGACTAGAGCACATCCCGAAAAGTGTGAAGCGGTTTTCGGATAAGATTTGCGTCAAAACAAAGAGATAGAGCGGTTTTTCTGATTCTAATTAAATGGAAACCACTCTGGTATTTACTGCCCATAAAAAGCTGCAGGTTCAATCTGCGGCTTTTTATTTATGGAACAGCGCGTGCATGAGGTTGCCATGTCTTTCAATGAAACGCTTAAAGCATATCCGTCCGTGTCAGAGCGTTATAACTCGCTGGCAAGTGCCGGCGATATCGAAGCTGACCCGCAACAGATACTCTTGGCACAACGCTTTGATACATTGATTGAAGCAATTTGCAGCAAGCGTCTTTCACGCAAATCCAGCGCTCTTGGCTGGTTATTCGGCAAATCAAAACAAGCTACCGATCCTGTTAAAGGTCTGTATATTCACGGCTTTGTCGGGCGTGGCAAAACCATGCTGATGGATATGTTTTATGATCTACTGCCGGTGGAGCGCAAACGCCGTGCACATTTCAATGATTTTATGGCTGATGTGCATGAGCGCATTCATGCCCATCGTCAGGCCTTCAAACGCGGTGAAACCAAACAGGAAGATCCGATCCCGCCCGTAGCGGATGCTCTTGAAAAGCAATCATGGGTTTTGTGCTTCGACGAATTTACCGTCACCGACATCGCTGATGCTATGATTCTATCACGCTTATTCGCAGCCTTGTTCGAGCGTGGCGTGGTTTTGGTCGCCACTTCCAATGTCGCACCGGATGATCTTTACCCCAACGGCTTGAACCGTCAGCTCTTCATGCCATTTGTCAGCATTTTAAAAACCCGTGTTGATGTTATCAACTTGGATTCCCGTACCGATTACCGTCTGGAAAAGCTTGACCGCCAACCGGTTTATCTCACACCGCTCAGCGCTGAGACTGACAGGCTGATGGATGAAGCATGGAAAATCATGACGGACGGCCGCCGTGAGAGTCCTGAAACGATCAAGGTCAAAGGCCGTGAAATTCTGCTGACCCGTACTGCCGGTAATGCTGTGCGAGTAAGTTTTGATGAATTATGTGCCAGACCACTGGCGGCAGCTGATTATCTGGCAATCACGGCACGTTTCCGCACGATGTTTATCGACCATGTACCAGTTCTCGATCTTGCAAAGCGCAATGAAGCCAAGCGTTTTATCCTGCTGGTTGATACACTGTATGATCATCATGCCCGCGTGGTGATTTCAGCCGCCGCCCTGCCTGATAAGCTCTACAGTGCAGCCAGCGGTACCGAAGCGTTTGAATTTGACCGTACCGCATCACGACTTTTTGAAATGCAAAGTGCGGAATATCTTGAAGCATTTGAAGAGGGCGACCCGCGCCTGAAATAAGCTGCGAGCCAAACCAACCCTCGAAGCGCGTCAGCCGGTGCACCGATCATCATAGCCTGATCGTGTTTAATACGTCATATTATTGTGATGATCATTGCTTAAGCAGTTTCAGGAAAAGTGGGAACCGGTTTCCTCAAACTGCGTTTAAGCAAACAGATAGAGCGGGTAACTTTCAGATTGGATCTCAGCCCTAGATTTTAGATTTCGCATTGTCATATCTATCACGTTGATAGTGAAACGCTCTAGCATTATACAACAAGCATTTTATACGCATAGAAATAATAGCCGGCATACACATATTCAAAGATAATTTTCAGCCCCTGATTTCAGCTGATGAGTTGGGAATAAAACTTGTTTTTGTCAAATTTGACTTACGTTTACGTAAGAACTTATTTGGCTAAACGATTGAAATAATTAAATACAAAATTATTAGTTGAGTTATTTTCAAAACGGGCATATCGACCATACTGTGTAATGGCCTCTGACGGCAAAACCAGCGGGAAACCCAGATGGGATACCGAGTGGTAAACGTGGCAGAGGTTTAGCTATTTAGTTAGATTATAGATCAGGGAAGTAACCAGCATGGCTCGCAATAAAATTGCCCTCATCGGTTCAGGCATGATCGGCGGAACACTTGCACATTTAGCCGGACTCAAAGAGCTCGGTGATATCGTGTTGTTCGACATTGCCGAAGGTATTCCGCAAGGCAAAGGCCTCGACATCGCAGAATCCTCACCCGTTGATGGTTTTGATGCGAAATTCACCGGTGCCAATGACTACACCGCCATTGAAGGCGCAGATGTTGTGATTGTAACCGCCGGTGTGGCGCGTAAGCCTGGCATGAGCCGCGATGACCTGCTGGGCATCAACCTTAAAGTTATGGAGCAGGTTGGCGCCGGTATTGCCAAATATGCGCCGGATGCTTTCGTGATCTGCATCACCAACCCGCTTGATGCGATGGTTTGGGCATTGCAGAAATTCTCCGGTCTGCCAGCAAACAAAGTAGTCGGCATGGCCGGCGTGCTGGACTCAGCCCGTTTCCGTTATTTCCTCGCTGAAGAATTCAACGTTTCCGTTGAAGATGTCACCGCATTCGTTCTCGGTGGCCACGGCGATACTATGGTTCCTTCAAGCCGCTACTCAACCGTTGCCGGTATTCCGCTTCCGGATCTGGTCAAAATGGGCTGGACCACACAGGACAAGCTCGACAAGATCATTCAGCGCACCCGCGATGGCGGTGCTGAAATCGTTGGCCTGCTGAAAACCGGTTCCGCTTATTATGCGCCTGCGGCATCTGCAATCCAGATGGCTGAATCCTACCTCAAGGACAAGCGTCGCGTTCTGCCAGTTGCAGCACACCTGACCGGCCAGTATGGCGTTAAAGACATGTATGTCGGCGTACCGACCATCATCGGCGCCAATGGCGTTGAACGCATTATCGAAGTTCAGCTTGATAAAGAAGAACAGGCTGCATTTGAAAAATCCGTTGCCGCTGTTCAGGGTCTTTGTGACGCCTGCATCGCGATTGCACCTAATCTGAAATAAGCTCCGCTCAACGTGGTTCTTGGATAATTCGGGGGCGCTTTTCCCAAAGTGGCCCCGAACTGCTCTTTAGAACTTCATATAAAAATCATGAATTCTGACTATCAATAGCCAAATATCTACACTCCAAATCTCTACACTATTAAATAGCGCAGAATTCAGGAGCGCCCTTAAAGGACAACCAGATGAATATTCATGAATATCAGGCCAAGCGCCTGCTTCACACTTACGGCGCTCCGATTGCCAATGGTGTTGCTGTTTACTCCGCTGAGCAGGCTGAAGAATGGGCGAAAACCCTTCCGGGCCCGCTTTATGTGGTTAAAAGCCAGATCCATGCCGGTGGTCGCGGTAAAGGCAAGTTCAAAGAACTGCCAGCCGATGCCAAGGGTGGCGTGCGCCTTGCCAAGTCGATCGAAGAAGTTGTTGCTTTTGCAAAAGACATGCTCGGCAACACACTGGTAACCAAGCAGACCGGCCCGGCTGGCAAGCAGGTTAACCGTCTTTACATCGAAGACGGCGCAGACATCGACCGCGAATTGTATCTCTCCATGCTGATCGACCGTACTGTTGGTCGTCCGGCTTTCGTTGTCTCCACCGAAGGTGGTATGGACATTGAAACCGTTGCTGAAGAAACACCGGAAAAGATCATCACTGTTGCGATCGATCCTGAAACCGGCGTAACGGATGCAGACAATGCAGCACTTGCTGATGCGCTGAAGCTCGAAGGCGAAGCCCGCGCTGATGCAATCGCTCTGTTCCCTATCCTCTACAAAGCTTTTGTTGAAAAAGACATGAGCCTTCTGGAAATCAATCCGCTGATCGTCATGACCAATGGTCGTGTGCGCGTGCTGGATGCTAAAGTTTCCTTCGATGGCAATGCGCTGTTCCGTCATCCAGACATTCTTGAACTGCGTGATATGTCTGAAGAAGACGAAAAAGAAATCGAAGCGTCGAAATACGACCTCGCTTATGTAGCGCTGGACGGCAATATCGGCTGCATGGTCAATGGTGCCGGTCTTGCCATGGCTACCATGGACATCATCAAGCTCTATGGTGCAGAACCTGCAAACTTCCTCGATGTTGGCGGCGGCGCTAACAAAGAAAAAGTAACAGCTGCATTCAAGATCATCACTGCTGATCCAGCAGTTGAAGGCATTCTCGTCAACATCTTCGGCGGCATTATGAAATGCGACATCATTGCTGAAGGCGTGATCGCAGCTGTTAAAGAAGTTGGCCTTAAGGTTCCTCTGGTGGTTCGTCTTGAAGGTACCAATGTTGAGCTTGGCAAGAAAATCATCAATGAAAGCGGCCTGAATGTTATTTCAGCTGATGATCTTGATGACGCGGCACAGAAAATCGTCGCTGCAGTGAAGGGAAACTGATTCTATGTCCATTCTCATCAATCGTGACACAAAAATCCTCGTACAGGGTCTGACCGGTAAAACCGGTACATTCCACACCGAGCAGGCTCTTGGTTATTACAACACCAAAATGGTTGGCGGTATTCACCCTTCAAAAGGCGGCCAGAGCTGGACCGGCGCTGAAGGCCAAAACCTGCCGATCTTCGCAAGTGTTGCTGAAGGCCGTGACGTAACCGGTGCCGATGCATCCGTTATTTATGTTCCGCCTGCAGGTGCTGCTGCTGCGATCATCGAAGCCATTGACGCCGAAATCCCGCTGATCATCTGCATCACCGAAGGTATTCCGGTTATGGATATGGTTCGCGTTAAGGCGCGCCTTGAAAAGTCGAAGTCCCGCCTCGTTGGACCTAACTGCCCGGGCATCCTGACCCCTGAAGAATGTAAAATCGGCATTATGCCAGGCAACATCTTCAAAAAAGGTTCGGTTGGCGTTGTTTCGCGTTCCGGCACACTGACCTATGAAGCTGTGTTCCAGACTTCAAACGAAGGCCTCGGCCAGACCACTGCCGTTGGTATCGGCGGCGATCCGGTTAAGGGCACCGAATTCATCGACATCCTGGAAATGTTCCTTGCTGATGATGAAACCAAATCGATCGTTATGATCGGTGAAATCGGTGGTTCGGCTGAAGAAGAAGCTGCACAGTTCATCAAGGATGAAGCCAAGCGCGGCCGTTCCAAGCCAATGGTTGGTTTCATTGCCGGTCGTACTGCTCCCGAAGGTCGCACAATGGGTCATGCCGGTGCGGTTATTTCAGGCGGCAAGGGCGGCGCTGAAGACAAAATTGCAGCGATGGAAGATGCGGGCATCCGCGTTTCACCATCCCCTGCACAGCTCGGCAAGACACTTGTAGATGTTCTCAAGGGCTAACCCCCTTTAAGGTGCCACCCTCCCATGGAGCAGCGCCTTAAGACAGATAATCTGCCTCTAAAAAGCCCGGTTCATCGCCCATGTGATGAACCGGGCATCTACAAATAAAACTTATGCCCGTTTCTGTTGGAAATCAGATCTTAAGCACTATTTCCCATCATACAGAAACAACAGACCAGTAAATTAAAACGGGCCCGGAATTTCTCCGGTATGGCCGGTATAAGGAGACGGAGTTAATACTCCGGCAAGGACAATGGCACGGGAAGAAGCCCCACAACGTGATAATGACGTTTTCGCCCTTACCTCATTTCTCTATGGCGGTAATGCCGACTATATTGAGGAACTCTATGCTGCATATGAAACCGATCCGAATTCGGTCAATGCAGAATGGCGCGAATTTTTTGCAAATCTCGGTGATAATCCGCAAGATGTGATCCAAAATGCTCGCGGCGCATCCTGGGAAAAAAGCAGCTGGCCTGTCACACCAAATGATGAGCTGACTTCCGCTCTCGATGGTAACTGGGCAGATGTTGAAAAACACATTACCGACAAGCTGAAAGGCAAGTCAGGCAAACCTGATGCTGCAAAGGCCTCAGCGCCGGCATTGTCTGAAGTTGAGATCACACAGGCAGCCCGCGACAGTGTTCGCGCGATCATGATGATCCGCGCTTACCGCATGCGCGGCCATCTGCATGCCAATCTTGACCCGCTGGGTCTTTCCGAAAAGCCAAATGACTATAACGAACTGGCGCCGGAAAATTACGGTTTCTCCCCTGCCGATTTTGATCGCAAGATCTTTATCGACAATGTACTTGGCCTTGAATATGCAACCGTGCGTGAAATGCTTGATATTCTCAAGCGCACTTATTGCTCAACGCTTGGCGTAGAATTCATGCATATTTCTGATCCTGCTGAAAAAGCATGGATTCAGGAACGCATCGAAGGCGCAAACAAGAATATCGCTTTCACGCCTGAAGGCAAAAAAGCCATCATGTCCAAACTGATCGAAGCAGAAGGCTTTGAACAGTTTATTGACGTGAAATACAAAGGCACCAAGCGTTTTGGTCTCGATGGCGGTGAATCACTGATTCCGGCTCTCGAGCAGATCGTCAAACGCGGCGGCTCCATGGGCGTTAAAGAAATCATTTTTGGTATGGCTCACCGTGGCCGTCTCAATGTGCTTTCACAGGTTATGGGCAAACCGCATCGCGCTATTTTCCACGAATTCAAGGGCGGCTCCTATGCGCCGGATGATGTGGAAGGTTCAGGCGACGTTAAATACCATCTCGGTGCCTCATCGGATCGTGAATTTGACGGCAATTCAGTGCATTTGTCACTGACAGCCAACCCTTCGCATCTCGAAATCGTTAATCCGGTTGTTATGGGTAAAGCCCGCGCCAAGCAGGATCTGCTGGTCGGCCGTAACCGTGATGACATGGTGCCGCTTACAGAACGCGCTAAAGTTATGCCGCTCCTGCTGCATGGTGATGCTGCCTTTGCCGGTCAGGGTGTTGTTGCCGAATGCATGGGGCTGTCAGGCCTGCGCGGTCACCGCGTTGCCGGTACTGTTCACTTCATCATCAATAACCAGATCGGTTTCACCACCGATCCTTCCTTCTCGCGCTCATCGCCTTATCCGTCGGATGTGGCCAAGATGATTGAAGCGCCGATCTTCCATGTGAATGGTGATGATCCGGAAGCTGTGGTTTTTGCTGCCAAGGTTGCAACAGAATTCCGCCAGACCTTCCATAAGCCGGTTGTTGTAGACATGTTCTGCTACCGCCGCTTTGGTCATAACGAAGGCGACGAGCCTGCGTTTACCCAGCCTTTGATGTACAAAGAAATCCGCGCTCATAAGACCACTGTGCAGATTTACAGTGAGAAACTGATTGCTGAAGGCCTGCTCACGCAGGGTGAAATCGATCAGATGAAAGCCGTATGGCGCGAAAAGCTGGAAACAGAATTTGAAGCCGGCCAGAACTATAAGCCAAACAAAGCCGACTGGCTTGATGGTGCATGGGCAGGTCTGCGCACCGCTGATAATGCCGACGAACAGCGCCGCGGTAAAACCGGTGTACCACTGAAAACCCTGAAGGAGATCGGCAAAAAGCTTGCTGAAACACCGGCAGATTTCAATGTGCATCGTACTGTTCAGCGTTTCCTCGACAATCGTTCAAAAATGATCGATTCCGGTGAAGGCATTGATTGGGCAACCGCTGAATCGCTGGCTTTTGGTTCGCTTGTAACCGAAGGCAACCCGATCCGCCTGTCCGGTCAGGACGTGGAACGCGGCACCTTCTCGCAGCGGCATACTGTGCTTTACGATCAGCAAAATCAGAACCGTTATATCCCGCTGAATAATCTTCAGAAGGGTCAGGCGATTTACGAAGCCATCAACTCGATGCTTTCTGAAGAAGCTGTGCTTGGTTACGAATATGGCTACTCACTGTCTGAGCCACGCGCACTGACCGTTTGGGAAGCCCAGTTCGGTGATTTTGCGAATGGCGCACAGGTTGTGTTCGATCAGTTCATCTCATCAGGTGAGCGTAAATGGTTGCGTATGTCCGGTCTCGTTTGTCTGCTGCCGCACGGTTATGAAGGTCAGGGGCCTGAGCATTCATCAGCGCGTCTGGAACGTTTCCTGCAGCTCTGTGCAGAAGACAATATGCAGGTTGCCAATGTAACAACACCGGCAAACTACTTCCATATTCTGCGCCGCCAGATGAAACGCGATTTCCGCAAGCCGCTGATCATGATGACACCAAAGTCATTGCTGCGTCACAAGCGTGCGATTTCCTCGCTCAGCGAACTGTCCGCAGACAGCACATTCCACCGCCTGTTGTGGGATGATGCGCAATATCTCAAGGATCAGCCGATCAAGCTGCAGAAAGATGGCAAAATCCGTCGCGTGGTTCTGTGCTCCGGTAAAGTCTATTATGATCTTTACGAAGAGCGCGAAAAGCGTGGCATCGACGATGTCTACCTGCTGCGTGTTGAACAGCTGTATCCGTTCCCGGCCAAAGCCCTCATCAACGAACTGTCCCGCTTCCGCGGTGCTGAGATCGTCTGGTGTCAGGAAGAGCCGAAGAACATGGGTGCATGGTCCTTCATCGAGCCTTATCTGGAATGGGTACTGGCCCATATTGATGCGAAATATCCGCGTGCCCGTTATACCGGCCGTCCGGCTGCCGCATCACCGGCAACAGGCCTGATGTCCAAGCATCTTGAACAGCTCAATGCTTTCCTTGAAGATGCTCTCGGCTCTTAAATACCAAGTTTACTGACCCGTCATAGCAATGGCGGGTCAGCGCAAAATTCAGGCGCACATCGCGCGTTCCATTTGACAAGATTAAGATCCAGGGAAGATAAAACCATGGCCACCGAAATCCGCGTTCCCACCCTCGGGGAATCCGTCACAGAGGCAACTATCGGCAAATGGCTCAAAAAAGTCGGCGATACCATTGTTGCTGATGAACCATTGGTTGAATTGGAAACTGATAAGGTTTCCATCGAAGTTCCAGCTCCTGTTTCAGGTGTTCTGACTGAAATCACTGCGCAGGAAGGCGACAATGTCGGCCTTGATGCGCTGCTTGGCCAGATTGATGCATCGGGCGCAGCTGCTGCACCAGCTGCTAAAGCTGCCGCTCCTGCCGCCGCAACACCGGCAGCAACTGCCGCAACTCCCTCCTCTATGCCTGCGGCACCGGCAGCTGCCAAGCTGCTTGCTGAAGCCGGCGTCAGCGCCGATCAGGTTGATGGTTCCGGTAAGCGCGGTCAGGTGCTTAAAGGCGATGTTCTTGCAGCCTTGGCTAAAGGCACCGCTCCTGCACCGGCAGCGGCTCCTGTAGCTGCCGCACCACGCACAGCACCTGCTGGTGACACTGTGCGCGAAGAGCGCGTGAAGATGACACGTCTGCGTCAGACCATTGCACGCCGCCTCAAAGATGCGCAAAACACCGCAGCAATGCTCACCACTTATAATGAAGTGGATATGAGCGCGGTTATGGAACTGCGTAAGCGTTACAAAGATCTTTTTGAAAAGAAGCACGGCGTTAAGCTTGGCTTCATGGGCTTCTTCACCAAGGCTGTTACACATGCCCTGAAGGAAATCCCTGCGGTTAATGCTGAAATCGACGGTACAGACCTGATCTACAAGAACTTTGCTCATGTCGGCGTTGCTGTCGGTACGGACAAGGGTCTCGTTGTTCCGGTTGTGCGCGATGCCGACCAGATGTCGATTGCTGAAATCGAAAAAGAAATCGGTCGTCTTGGCCGTTCAGCGCGCGATGGCCAGCTTTCCATGGCTGACATGCAGGGCGGTACATTCACTATTTCCAATGGTGGTGTTTACGGCTCGCTGATGTCTTCACCTATCCTGAACGCGCCGCAGTCCGGTATTCTCGGCATGCACAAAATTCAGGATCGTCCGGTTGTTGTCGGCGGACAGATTGTTATCCGTCCTATGATGTATCTGGCACTGTCTTACGATCACCGTATCGTTGATGGTAAGGAAGCCGTGACCTTCCTCGTCCGCGTTAAGGACAGCCTGGAAGATCCGGAACGTCTGGTTCTTGATCTGTAAGAATGATATGAGCGCTGCATTCAAAATGCAGCGCTCTTCTTATCTGCATTGTTTGTGAGCCGGTTCCGGCTCTTGTTTCTTTTTAAAAACGCTCGGAGCCTCCCATGCAGTATGTGATCGAATTTACCGGTCTGATGGCGGTATTCGTGATCCTGCTTGTCGCACCCGGTGCAGATTTTGCACTGATCGTACGCCAGAGTATTGTGCATGGCCGTCGCGCGGCTTTTATTACCAGCCTTGGCATTGGTGCCTCGCTGATGTTCCATATTTCCTATACAATTCTTGGTATCGGCCTGATTGTATCGCAATCTCTGTTTTTATTTTCCCTGATCAAATGGGCAGGCGCTGCCTATCTGTTTTATCTCGGTGTCAAAGCCCTGCGCGAAAAACCGCTGAGTAGTGCTGACGCTGATAAAATGTTGCCCGCTGATCCGGCAGAATTGCCAGCAGCCAACACCCGCACAATTTCTGCCAAACGCTGTTTCACAATGGGTTTCATTACCAATGCATTGAACCCGAAAGCAGTGCTGTTTTTTCTATCGCTGTTTTCATCACTTGTCAGCCATGAAACGCCAACATTAATTCAGGCAACCTATGGCCTGCTAATTGCATTCATCGTGATTGGCTGGTTTGCCATCGTCACATTGTTTTTCACATTGGAGCCCGTTCGTAAGCGCTTTTTCGCATTAGGTGCATGGTTTAATCGCGTGACAGGCATGGTATTTATCGGATTAGGTATTAAGCTTGCCAGCCAGCAAGCGCACTAAGTTGAAAACCTGAAACCCCGAGAGGGAAAAAATGATTATTAAAACAGCCATTTTCAAACACGCCATTGCCCTTCTTAGTGCAGGTGCGATGCTGGCCGTCTCCTCTGTTGCTGCATCCGCAGCCTGCACGCAAAACCGGGCAACCTATACCGATAAAAATCAAAATTACAGCCTGACCTTCAGCCCCGCCGTTAAAGGCGATGAACAGGCAGGCAATAATTTTACAATTATTGCCAATGACAAGCCAGAGTTCAAACTGCAAGGCAATGTGCAATGGACAGACGGCGCTGCTCGTCCCAGCGCGATGATTACCTATAATTGCGCCAGTGATGAAATGGCGGAAGATGAAATCGGTGACTGCACAATCTGGCAGGGTGTTGTTTATGCCCTTAAAGAAGGTGCTGATGCTGATTTTTTACCCCGTAATGATGAACCGGCAGCAGCAGCCATTCTGCTACCGGATTTTGTCAGCATGCTGGACAGCTACGATTTTGGAACAGCCACACCGGTTGAACCTCTGAACTGGGAAGTGTTTCGTTTCAAAGTCTGCACTCCTGAAGAATAAAAGTTTTATGCCCTCTGCGGGCTGCCCTAATTCCTGCGCAGCACGCTATCCAGAAGAGTAAAAAAGGATCCCACAATGTCTTACGATGTCGTTGTCATCGGTACCGGCCCAGGCGGCTATGTCGCTGCTATCAAAGCTGCTCAGCTTGGTCTGAAAGTGGCTGTAATTGAAAAGCGCAGCACTTTTGGCGGCACCTGCCTCAATGTAGGCTGTATCCCTTCAAAGGCATTGCTGCACGCTTCTGAAGTTTTTGCTGAAGCCGGTCATTCCTTTGATGCGCTTGGTGTTGAAATCGGCGCTCTGAAGCTCAATCTGGAAAAGATGCAGGCACACAAAACCACAACAGTAAAAGCAAACACGACCGGTGTTGAATTCCTGTTCAAGAAAAACAAAATCGAAGCCTTTATCGGTACCGGTAAAGTTGTTGCAGCAGGCAAAGTCTCTGTCACCGCAGAAGACGGTTCAGTTAAAGAACTCGAAACCAAAAACATCATCATCGCCACCGGTTCTGATGTTGCAGGTATTCCGGGTGTTAAAGTTGATATCGACGAAAAAATCATCGTCTCCTCAACCGGTGCGCTCGAATTCACCAAAGTTCCGGAACATCTGGTTGTTGTCGGCGGTGGTGTGATCGGTCTGGAGCTTGGTTCCGTATGGTCACGTCTTGGCGCTAAAGTAACTGTTGTCGAATATCTCGACAAGATTCTTGGCGGCATGGATGGCGAAGTTTCCAAGCAGTTCCAGCGTATGCTGGCCAAGCAGGGTATTGATTTCAAACTCAGCGCCAAAGTGACCGGCGTTGAAAAATCCGGTGCCGGCGCCAAGGTTACTTTCGAGCCGGTTAAAGGCGGCGATGCTGTAACCATTGAAGCCGATGCCGTGCTGATTTCTACAGGTCGCCGTCCATACACCGATGGTCTTGGTCTGGCTGAAGCCGGTGTATCGCTTGATGATCGTGGCCGTGTGGCGATTGATGAACATTGGCAGACCAATATTGCCGGTATTTATGCCATTGGTGACGTAGTGCAGGGCCCAATGCTTGCGCATAAAGCTGAAGATGAAGGCGTTGCAGTTGCTGAAATCATTGCCGGTCAAAAAGGCCATGTGAATTACGATGTTATTCCAAGCGTCGTTTATACACAGCCTGAAGTGGCTTCAGTAGGCAAAACTGAAGAAGAGCTCAAAGCTGCCGGTATTGACTATAAAATCGGTAAGTTCCCGTTCACAGCCAATGGCCGTGCACGCGCTATGCAGCAGACAGACGGTTTTGTGAAGGTTCTGGCTGATAAAGCAACTGACAAAGTACTCGGCGCTCATATCCTTGGTTACAATGCCGGTGAAATGATCCACGAACTGACAGTGCTGATGGAATTTGGTGGCTCTTCAGAAGATCTGGCACGCACCTGCCACGCACATCCGACCATGTCGGAAGCCGTGCGTGAGGCTGCAATGGCCACCTATGGCAAGCCAATTCATATGTAATTTTGCTACTTTATGAATGCAGAAGGCCCGGTTTTCACCGGGCCTTTCTTGTTTTTAGTCAGGTTTTATTGAGACAATCAATGCATTATCGAATGAGGGCCTCATGTTCGATGCCTGCACAGGCTAGAACATTTCACTATCAAGTTGAATCAACTTGATAGGTATGACAATGCGAAAACTCTAATATCTAGAGCGCGCGCTGTGATCGAACCTGAACATTTCCCGCTCTAAGAGCGCACGAATATGCTGAGAAAGATTGAAACCACATGCCTACCCTCACCCGCCTCATCATCATAGTGGCTGTGATTGCAGCAATCATTTACGCAGTGATGCTGGCGCTTGTAAGCTGGGTTAAACCGGTGACAACTGAGGTCATTATCCGCATTCCCGCACATAAGATACTAGAGCAACCTGCAGATAACCCGCCACCTACATAGAGCGGTTTCAGGAAAAGTGGGAACCGGTTTTCCGTTCGAAACTGCGTTTAAACAAACAGATAGAGCAGTGTTTCTGCTTCAACGAAAAATGCACTCCCTGAAAAGATTACAAGTTAAGCTTTTTTATATGAGCTGCAGTCATAGCAACGCCTTCGGCAATGCGGTTTGGTACAATTGAAGAATAAGCCATGCGGAAAAACCGGCAAGGCTGGCTTGGCCCTGCGAAAAAGGGTGATCCGGATTCAATCAATATTCCTTTCTCGCGTAACTCCCGCGTCAGCCGGTCTGCATCAAGCTTTTTCGGTCCCTCAATCCAAAACGCAGTACCGCCAAAAGCCGATTTTCCGGCGATGTGCAGCCCTTCATTTTTCAAAGCTTCAACCATCACAATATGGCGCTTGTGATATTCCATACGCATCCGGTGAATAACGGAATCATAATGGCCGAGCCCGAGAAAATAGGCAGCAGTGCGTTGTAAGTGGCCGGGCGGGTGGCGCAACATCAAGGCACGCAATGCCCGCGCCTGCCGGATAACGGGTGCTGGTGCCACCAAATAGCCTAACCTTAGCCCCGGAAATAAGGACTTGGAAAAACTGCCGACATAAAGAACCCGGCCATATTTATCCAACGACTTCAGAGCGGGCGTCGACGGTTGCAAAAAGCTCATTTCAAACTCGTAATCATCCTCAACAATCACGAAATCCTGCTCTGCGGCAGCTTCCAGCAAGGCTATCCGCCTTGGGCGTGGCATGGTAGCGGCAGTTGGCGACTGGTGGCTGGGCGTGACAAAGACCGCATCAATATTTCGTGGCAGTTTTTCAGGTGGCAAACCATCTCCGTCCACGTCCAAGGCAGTAACCCGCGCCCCACTTAAATGGAGAGTCGCTAAAATATCAGGATGTCCAGGATTTTCAAAAACCGCATGAGATTTACTTGATAATAACAGCTGCGTGACGATCCAGAGCGCATTTTGCGCGCCCACAGTGACCAGAATTTCATCCGCTTCCGCACGAATACCACGGCTGGGCAATGTGCGTGAGCGGATATAATTTACAAGTTCAATATCGTCTTCAGCTGCAAAATCACCCGCCATCATTGCAAAATCTTCACGCGACAATGCACGCCTTGCACAATCGCGCCAACCTGCCAGATCAAACAATGTGTGATCCATCTGCCCGTACAGAAACGGATATTTATAACTGCGCCAATCCAATGGTTTGCGGATTGTTTTGGCAATCGAAAAACCCGGACGTATTTTAGCGTCCCAGTCCACCGCTTCGCCACTTTGCAGCTCATATTCATGACCGATAGTATTGATCGGAGGGGTCTTTGAAATATGATAGGCGCTACGGTTCTTAACCTCGAGATAGCCCTGAAAAGCCAGCTCCTGATAGGCAAGGGTAATCGTCAAGCGGGATATATTGAGATAATCGGCGAGCTTGCGCGTTGAGGGCAGCTTAGCGCCGGGTATAACCTGCCCTGAAAGCACTGCAGATACAATAATTTCCCGGATTTGAGATTGTAGTCCCGTACGGCTTGAGCGATCCAAAAAAAACGTTGTTTCAGAAACTGTAGCTGACTTCAAATGCTCACACTCCGCTCAGCATAATTCTGACCTGACAATGCTTGTGTGTCTATGATTACGAATTATATTTTATTTCAATTCATTAACATATTTTGGTCTGCGCTAACGCATCCATTCAACTGGACTTATTCACTCTCTATTCTGGATATAAGACAAATGCCGCATCATGACTATCGTTCAAGCGTGGCACAACAGATTGGCAAAAGCCAACAGTCATAGCGCAGCCTTGAAATAGCTCTGCAAATGGAAGGGGAACTCCATGAACTACATCAATAAAGCATCAAAAATATTTATAGGATCTGTTTTTACAGCCGGCCTTTTGACCAGCGCGGCCTATGCGGAAACCAGTGTTGTCGTAGGTTATCAGCAGATTGTCGGACCATTTCTGACAGCAATTGCTGACGGTCGTTTCGATGCCGCCGCCCAAAAAGCCGGCTATAAGATTGATTGGCGTCAATTTTCTTCCGGTGGGGATATTTCCACCGCGCTCGCTTCCGGCAATGTGCCGATCGGCGTTATTGGCTCAACCGGTATTGCCGCTGCCAGTACACGCGGCGTGGATATGGAGCTGTTCTGGATTCTCGACAATATCGGAAAATCTGAAGCACTTGTTGCCCGTGAAGGTTCCGTTATCGAAAAGCCGGAAGACATGAAGGGGAAAAAGGTTGGCGTGCCTTTTGTGTCCACAGCCCATTTCCATCTTCTTGTCGGTTTGCAGGATGTCTGGAAAATCAACCCGCGTGAGGTTGAGATTCTGAACATGACACCACCGCAGATTGTTGCCGCATGGCAGCGCGGTGATATTGATGCGGCCTATGTTTGGCCACCGGCATTATCGGAAATTCTAAAGAGCGGCAAAGTCATTGCTGACTCTGAAGAAATTGGCGCCAAAAGTGTACCGACCTTTGACGGACTTGTTGCAGATAAAGGCTTTGCCAAAGCTAATCCCGAATTCATGACCGCATTTACCGGTGTACTGGCTGAAGCCTATGCCGATTACAAAGCCAATAGCAGCCAATGGACAGCCGGATCCGACCAGATCAAAGGCATGGTCAAACTGATTGGTGGTAATGCGGAAGATATTCCGGGCGCTATGGCATTGCTGTCTTATCCGACAGCTGAAGAACAGGCCTCAGCAACATGGCTTGGTGGCGGCAAAGATTCCGGCGCCCTGCGTTCACTCACTGAAAGCGCAAAATTTCTGGTTACTCAAAAACAACTCGATGCTGCGCTCGATGATTATAGCCCGCATGTAAACGGCTCATACGCATCCAGCGCCGCGAAATAGCGTCTTTTTACTTTTCGCCGGCGGTTCTTGCCGCTCATTGATACCATCGTTACCGAAAGGCAACGTCATGGAAACCCTAGACGTGTCAAATGTTAGCCTTACTTATCCGGGGCTGTATGTAGAAGAAGCAGTGATCGCCCTTAAGGGCGTTAATTTACGAATTGAAAGCGGCGATTTCGTTGTCGCTTTGGGTGCGTCGGGCTGCGGCAAGACCACGCTTCTCAATCTGATGGCGGGGTTTATGATCCCGTCATCTGGCGAAATTACCCTTGGCGGCAAACAAGTGCGCGGCCCAAGTGCTGAACGCGGCGTGGTCTTTCAAAAACACGCTTTGCTGCCATGGCTCAATGTTATCGACAATACTGAATTCGGCTTGAAACTACGTGGTGTTCCCAAAGCGGTACGCCGTGAGTGTGCAACAAAAAATCTCGCACTGGTCGGGTTACAAGACTTTCACAACCATAAGATTTACCAGCTTTCGGGCGGTATGCAGCAGCGTGTTGGCATTGCCCGCGCCCTGACCTGCGATCCTGCCATGTTGCTTATGGATGAACCAATGGCAGCGCTTGATGCGCTGACCCGTGAAACCATTCAGGAACTGTTACTGCGGGTCTGGAAACTCACTAATAAAATGTTTTTCTTCATCACCCACAGCGTTGAAGAGGCTCTGTTTCTCGGTTCACGCCTGATTGTTATGTCGCCGCGGCCAGGCCGTATTACCCACACTTATGAGCTCGACTTCAATAAGCGGTTTCTGGAAAGCGGAGATGCCCGTGCAGTCAAATCAAGCCCTGACTTCATCAAAATGCGGGAAACCATTCTCAGCATTATCTATGGTGATGAAAGAGCCTCTGGAAATCCGGAGTTAGCCCATGCTTGATCGCTTAATCAAAGGTCGCCCGGTTAAACCTGGCAAGATTTATGGTGCTCCGGGTGACGGTAATAGTGGCCTCATCAGTCTGACTACGGCTATCATACTGGTAAGCCTGTGGTTTTTGGTAACCAAAATGGGCTGGGTAAAACCACTCTTCCTGCCCTCTCCGATCGCGGTTTATAATAAATTTATAGCCGCCGCGACCGATGGTGTTGCTAACTCCACATTGCTGGAACACACAATTGCCAGTTTGGCGCGTGTGCTGGGGGCATTCTTTCTTGCCTGCATAACCGCCATCCCCATTGGGATCATGATGGGTATGAGCAGTTTTGCCCGTGGTGTGCTTGATCCGATTATCGAATTCTACCGCCCGTTGCCGCCGCTTGCCTATTTACCGCTGATTATTATCTGGCTCGGCATCGGTGAATTTCCGAAAGTGTTTCTGATCTTTCTGGCAATTTTTGCTCCGATGGCCATTGCTGCGCGCTCCGGTGTTCGCTCGGTTTCAACCGAACAAATCCATGCCGCTTACGCAATGGGTGCATCACGGCTGCAAGTGGTTACACAGGTGATCATGAAAGCAGCGCTGCCGGAGATTTTCACCGGCATGCGCATCGGCATCGGTGTGGGCTGGACCACATTGGTGGCTGCGGAAATGGTGGCAGCTCATCGCGGACTTGGTTTCATGGTGCTGAATGCAGCACAGTTTCTGGCCAGTGACACCGTGATTATGGGGATTATTGTTATCGGAATCTTCGCTTTCGCCTTCGATTTGCTGATCCGATACATGGAGAAGGTACTGATCCCATGGAAGGGCAAAGTTTAGAAATTATTACAATCAACCTGGATGGTATCACTCTGATCAATCGCAGAAAAAGTCGAGAACATTCTAGCATAACCGGCAGATAACCACCCGCCTATCGACCTTAATTACAGAACGGACTGCGCCCGGCATGCTTTGCCGGGCAGGCAATAGCTTTACCCAAAATTACGCGTTTGTGGTGCCAGAAACCACACCTGCACGGAGCATAAAATGACAGATACAGTTTCAAAATCCACGCTTACAGCAGCAGACTTCACAGCACTGTTCGATGCTTTTAATCGCCACGACATTGATGGCATCATGGCATTTTTCAGCCCTGATTGCGTGTTCGACGCCATTGGCGGTTCAGAGGTTTACGGCACCCGCATCATTGGTAAAGACGCCATCGCCAAAGCTTTTTCAGGTGTATGGGCAGCCATGCCGGATGCCAGCTGGGGTGTACACACTCATTTTGTTCATGGTGACCGCGCTGTGTCTGAGTGGACATTCAGCGGCACGCAAAGCGACGGTGCCCGTGTTGAGGCTCAGGGCTGTGACCTGTTCACCATCAGCAATGGCAAGATCATCCGCAAACAAGCATTCCGCAAGAACCGGCCCCTGCTGACGGCTTAGAATAATAGCCAAAGGTGGTGGTGGAGGAACCGGCACATGAATCATCAAGCACAAAACCCTTTCAAGGCACGCGAGCCGTTTGATCCGCGTTATGATCCCATAACATCAAAAACGCCGGGCCATGGCCGCGCCTATGCGCCGACCTACTGGATTGATACTGCCGGCGCACCGCCACAAGATGACGGTCCGGTAACTGCCGATATGGATGCCGATTTTGTTATTGTCGGCTCCGGTTATACCGGTCTGTCTGCGGCCATTCATTTGGCTAAAGACCATGGCATTAAAGCCACCGTTTTAGAGGCCAATGGCGTTGCATGGGGATGCAGCACCCGTAATGGCGGGCAGGCACAAATCTCATCCGGCCGGCTCAAGCGTTCTGACTGGATTGCGCGCTGGGGCATTGATGTTGCCCGCAAAATGCATGCGGAAGTTACGCAGGCCTTTGACGTATTTCGCGACCTGATCGCCCAACCCGATATTCAGTGTGAACCGCAGGATGGCGGCCATCTCTATATCGCGCATCGTGAAAAAATGATGCCGAAACTCTCTCAGGAATCGCAGCTGTTAAATGAGGTCTTTGGCTATAAAAGCCGCATACTCTCGCGTGATGAAGTCCTCAATGATTTTGTCGGTGATCGCGAGTCGCAAGGGGCAATGTATGAGCCCGATGGCATGGCTATTCATGCGGCAAAGCTTGCCTTTGGCTATCTTAATATGGCGCGCAGGCTCGGTGCCAAAGTGCATGTTTCAAGTCCGGTTCTGGCTTGTGAACGCCAAGGAAACTCTTATCTGCTGCGAACACCGGGTGGCACGGTTCGTGCCAAAAAAGTGTGTTTTGCCACCGCCGGTTATACCTCACCGCAGTTGCACCCGTTAACGCGCAACCGGTTGATGCCGGTGCTGTCCAATTCAGTTGTAACCCGCGTTCTCACACCACAGGAGATTGAAGCTTGCGGCTTGAAGGCACGCTTTCCGCTGACAGATACGCGCACATTACGCCATTATTATCGTTTTCTGCCGGATGGCCGGATGCAGATCGGCAGCCGCAGCGCCATCACCGGTGCGGATGCGCCGAACCAAAAGCATTATGATTTGTTACTCAAAGGGTTGCATCGCAAATTCCCGGCGCTGAAAGGCGTGGAAATCGATTATTCGTGGTGGGGTTGGGTCGATGTCAGCCATGACATGATGCCGCGTATTACCCGCCCCGATCCCGAGCAAGAACTCTATTACGCCATGGGCTATGGCGGCAATGGCGTAATGTATTCAGCGCAGGCTGGCCGACATGTGGCCGCAATGATGGCGGGTAAGAGCCAAGGTAAAGGCCAGAATCTTGATTTGCCGATCTTCACCTCACCCTTGCCAAGTTACGGCATGCTGACGCCGTTTCGCAGGATCGGCCAACGCGCAATGTATCACTGGTACGCCCTGAAAGACGAAGTTCTCTGAAGCTTTGCGCCATGCGCCAAGCACCAAACGCATACGGTTTTTAACAAACCATTATTTAGTAAAAGAAAGGTATTCGCCATGAAGATGACCACAGAAGAAGCCTTCATCAAGGTTTTGCAGATGCATGGCATCGAACACGCCTTTGGCATTATCGGTTCGGCTATGATGCCGGTATCAGACCTGTTCCCTAAGGCCGGTGTAACATTCTGGGATTGCGCCCATGAAACCAATGCCGCGATGATCTGCGATGGTTATACCCGTGTTACGGGCAAAATGGGGATGGCCATTGCCCAGAATGGTCCGGGCGTAACAGGCTTTGTTACTGCGATTAAAACCGCCTACTGGAACCATACACCAATGCTGCTGGTGTCGCCGCAAGCCGCCAATAAAACCATTGGACAAGGTGGTTTTCAGGAAGTGGATCAGATGGCACTGTTTGAAGAAATGGTCTGCTATCAGGAAGAAGTGCGTGATGCCAGCCGTATTCCGGAAGTGTTGAACCGCGTGATTGAAAAAGCCTGGCGTGGTTGTGCACCGGCACAGATCAATATCCCGCGCGATTTCTGGACACAGGTGATTGATGTTGATCTGCCGCAGATTGTGCGTTTAGAACGCCCTGCAGGCGGCAAAGATGCCATTCTGGAAGCTGCCAAGCTTTTGACTGAAGCCAAATTTCCGGTCATTCTCAATGGTGCCGGCGTGGTTATCGGTGGCGCAATCGAGGCATCCAAAGCTCTGGCTGAGCGCCTCGATGCACCGGTTTGCTGCGGTTACCAGCATAATGATGCTTTTCCCGGCACACATCCGCTATCGGTTGGGCCACTTGGCTATAACGGCTCCAAAGCCGCTATGGAACTGATCGCTAAGGCCGATGTGGTACTGGCACTCGGTACCCGCCTCAACCCGTTCTCAACACTGCCGGGCTATGGCATTGATTATTGGCCGAAAGCCGCCAAGATCATTCAGGTTGATATTAATTCCGACCGGATCGGTCTTACCAAAAAGATCTCGGTTGGTATTTGCGGCGATGCCAAACAGGTCGCAGAGCAGATTCTTGAACTGCTCGGCAAATCGGCCGGTAATCATGGTCGTGAAGAGCGCAAACAACTTACCCATCAGCGCAAATCCGCATGGCTACAGCAATTGTCATCAATGGATCATGAAGATGATGATCCGGGCACCAAGTGGAATGCTGATGCCCGTGTGCGTGATGCAAACCGCATGTCGCCGCGTCAGGCATGGCGCGCCATTCAGGCCGCAATGCCAAAAGATGCGATTGTATCAACCGATATCGGCAATAATTGTGCAATCGGCAATGCCTATCCGACCTTTGAACAGGGCCGTAAATATCTTGCTCCCGGCATGTTCGGACCATGTGGTTACGGCTTCCCATCAATTATCGGCGCGAAAATCGGTTGCCCTGAAGTACCAGTGATCGGTTTTGCGGGTGACGGAGCATTTGGCATTTCCATGAATGAAATGACCTCTATCGGGCGTAAAAACTGGCCGGCGATCACAATGGTGATCTTCCGCAACTATCAGTGGGGTGCCGAGAAACGCAACACCACACTCTGGTACGATGATAATTTCGTCGGCACTGAGCTCAATCCTAATCTCAGCTATGCCAAAGTTGCCGATGGTTGCGGCCTCAAGGGTGTGACCGTGGACACACAGGAAGCACTGACACAGGCATTGCAAAAAGCGATCGAGGATCAGGCAGCCGGTAACACTACTTTCATTGAGGTTATTCTCAATCAGGAACTGGGCGAACCATTCCGCCGTGATGCCATGAAAAAACCGGTGGTTGTGGCAGGTATCAGTCAGGCTGATATGCGTCCGCAAACACCAGCCTGATTTTGAAACAACCATGCCGGAGAAACCCCTTCCTCCGGCATGGTGCTTATCAGTACAATCGAAAACCCGCTTTCTGCCCGATATTGCGTAGTTTAATTCAGCTAGCGCGCTTTTCTACCTCAAAGAAAAATCAAAGCGCTCTGCTCTCACCATTGCTGAGGACGAACGACCATGCTGCCGCTTGAAAAAATCTTCGAACAGGCGCGCCTGAAGCAAGCGCATATTGTGCTGGCCGAAGGTGAAGACCCGCGCATTGTTACGGCGGCAATGGCTGCAACCAGCCAGCAACTGGCTGTCATTACCCTGCTCGGGGATCCGCTCAAAATCAGACCGCTGCTGGATAAAGAAACATCTGACAACATACAAATTATCAACCCCGCCACCGCAGAGCGCAATGCGCATTATAGCGAAGTGCTGTTTGATCTGCGTCAGGCAAAGGGCATGACGCAAATACAAGCCAATACGATGGTGAAAACACCGCTTGCCCATGCCGCCATAATGGTACGTGAAGGCGATGCCGATGGTACAATTGCCGGAGCGGTCGCCACCACTGCCGATGTGGTACGTCATGCCTTGCAAATTATCGGTAAAGCGAAAAACGCCAAATTGGTTTCGAGCTTTTTTCTGATGCTACTCTGTGAAGCACATCATCAGAAAAAAGGCGCTTTCATCTTCGCGGATTGCGGTTTGGTTATAGAGCCAAATGCTGATGAGCTGGCTGAGATTGCCATGCAATCGGCAGCATCCTTCACGCAGTTAACAGCAAAAGATCCGGCAATTGCAATGTTATCATTTTCCAGTGCCGGCAGCGCCGCGCATGAGCGCGTTTCAAAAGTTGTCGAGGCCACAGCCTCTGTTCGCGCGCAGGCACCCGAGCTTTGCATTGACGGGGAATTGCAATTCGATACAGCATTTGTGGAAGCGATAAGCCTTGCCAAATCTCCCGCCTCACCGTTGAAAGGCAACGCTAATATTTTTGTTTTCCCCAACCTGGAAGCTGCCAATATCGGCTACAAGATTGCCCAGCGCATTGGTGGAGCTGCAGCGATCGGCCCTGTATTACAAGGCCTTACTAAGCCCGCCAATGATTTATCCCGTGGCTGCTCGGTCGAGGATATTGTCAATATGATTGCCATCACAGCATTACAAACTACCCGCTAATGCACCCGTTTTCTGCCTGTCTTCAGAAAAATTAAATCGCACAGCAGCTGTTCACTCTTCACCCATCTGTTTACACTTATTGTATAAAGATGCCGTGTTACCCACGATACCGGCTGGCAGAGGCAGAAGATGCAGAACAATCTTGATACCAATGCTGCAATTGATTCCTTTCTGGAAATGATGAGTGCCGAACGCGGTGCTGCAGAAAACACTCTGGAATCCTATCGCCGTGATCTTGAAACCGCGGCAGATTTTATGGCCGCGCGTAATGTCAGGCTTGCAAATGCAGCCTCCGCTGATATCCGCGCTTGTCTTGATGATATGTCTGTGCAGGGCTTTGCGGCCACCTCACAGGCACGCCGCCTCTCCTCATTGCGTCAGTTTTTTCGCTTCCTTTACACGGAAACTATGCGCATGGATGATCCGACCGGCATTATCGATGCGCCGAAAAAAAACCGCGCTTTGCCAAAAATCATGAGCGAAGACACTGTCGGCACATTATTGGCACAGGCCGAGAATGAAGCGCAGCCCCAAGACGATATGAGCGGTTATTTCAATGCGGTGCGCTTGCATACCTTGCTGGAGCTGCTTTATGCCACCGGCATGCGCGTGACCGAGCTTGTTGGCCTGCCAGACAAGACTATACGCAGTAATCAGCGTTTTTTGCTGGTACGCGGCAAAGGTGCCAAGGAACGTATGGTGCCGCTATCGCTCAAAGCACAGGCTGTGTTGCAGCATTATTTAAATTTAAGAGATCGTGTTCCCGAATGGCAGGATAACCAGTGGCTGTTTCCGGCGCGCTCTGAAAGCGGATTTCTGGCACGTCAGGTTTTTGCACGCGAACTCAAATCACTGGCGGCAAGAGCCGGTATTCCGGCAGCAGCTGTATCGCCCCATGTCTTGCGCCACGCTTTTGCCAGCCATCTTTTGCAAAATGGTGCAGATTTACGTGCCGTACAGCAATTATTAGGTCATTCGGACATTTCTACGACACAAATTTATACCCATGTGCTCGAAGAAAGACTGCATCAACTGGTTGCAATGCATCATCCGCTTGCCGATTGACGTTATGCCGTTTAAGAGAAACATATACGACAGATGGAATTTTCTGTCAGACAATCTATATAGGATAGACAAACCCGCCTGAAGACCTTTCAGTCTGGCGGATATAGTCTCAAGAGCGCAACAGTCAGGTCATATGTATAATTACCTTGATTTCGAAAAACCCGTCGCTGATCTTGATGGTCAGATTCTCGAGCTTAAAAAACTGGCGCAGGAAAGCGGCAGTGTTGAGATGAGCGATGAGATACGCCGGCTTGAGAAGCGCTCGAATGATGCGCTGAAAGATCTCTACCGCAAACTCACGCCCTGGCAGAAAGTGCAGATTGCACGTCATCCAGATCGCCCGCATTGCCTGGATTATGTAAACCGCCTGTTTACAGACTTCACACCACTGGCCGGCGATCGCAACTTTGCAGACGATCAGGCTATTCAGGCCGGTTTTGCGCGTTTTAACGGCGTGCCGGTTGCCATTCTCGGGCAGGAAAAAGGTAGCGATACCAAAACCCGTCTGAAGCATAATTTCGGCTCACCACGTCCGGAAGGCTATCGTAAAGCCATCCGCATCATGGAACTGGCTGACCGTTTCAAATTGCCGCTGATCACTTTGGTCGATACGGCCGGTGCTTATCCAGGTGTTAGTGCTGAAGAGCGCGGACAGGCGGAAGCCATTGCCCGTGCACTGGAAATGAGCATGAAGCTGCATGTACCGGTAATCACCGTGGTTATTGGTGAAGGTGGTTCAGGCGGTGCAATTGCTATTGCTGTCGCCAACCGCGTTTACATGCTGGAACATGCGATTTATTCGGTGATTTCACCAGAAGGTGCAGCTTCAATTCTGTGGCGTGATTCGACCCGCGCCAAAGATGCTGCCACGAATATGCGAATTACTGCACAGGATCTTCATGAGCTAAAGATCATCGACAATGTGATTCCTGAGCCGCTGGGCGGTGCCCATCGCGGTAAAAATGCAATCATTGATAATGTTGGCGAAGTGATTGCCAGCGCACTGAAATCAATGGAAGGTATTGACGGCGACACCCTCAAACAGGAGCGTCGCAAGAAATATTTGGCCATGGGGCGCAACCTCTGAACCACAAGCTATTGTTCCAACACATAGTTTAAGGCCGCGTTTATAGCGCGGCCTTTTTGTATAAGGTGTAATATAGTCAAACAGCACCATATGTTGTAAATATTGCCCAGCGCTAAGTTATCAACACTTTGTCAATCATACTCAACGATAATAACAAATAGGCTGACAGCTGCTGAAAATTTGCCTTTTTACTGCCTCAGAATAATTTGTTCAAACTTTTGCGTAATATTTTGCCGGTGAACCTTATGAAATTAAGAACTGCAATTTTTGCATCGCTTATCGCAACCGTAGCTCTTGCTGGTTGTCAGGGCTCTGTATTTGACGGAGTTGATGCTAAAGCTGAACGCGAATTGCCGTCTAAAGTTCTGGCGAAGATCAAAGCAAAAGGCATGAATAAAACATCGCCTGTTATGGCGCGCATCTTCAAAGAAGAAGGTGTTCTGGAAATCTGGAAACAGAAGACCAATGGCCGCTATGACATGGTAGCCTCTTACGAGATTTGTAAATGGTCCGGCAAGCTCGGCCCTAAATATGTTGAGGGTGATCGTCAGGCACCGGAAGGCTTTTACTCGGTATCAGCCGCCCAGATGAACCCGAACTCGCAATATTACCTGTCGTTCAATCTTGGCTTCCCGAATGCGTATGACCGCGCAAATGGCCGTACCGGCCAACATTTGATGGTTCATGGTGCCTGCTCGTCTTCAGGCTGCTATTCTATGACCGATGAGAGCATGTCCGAGATTTATGCTTTTGGCCGCGATTCATTCAAAGGCGGTCAGCGTGATTTTCAGGTACAAGCCTTTCCGTTCCGTATGACTGCAGCCAATATGGCACGTTATAAACGCGACCCGAACTATGATTTCTGGACAATGCTTAAACAAGGCTACGACCAGTTCGAAATTACCAAAGTGCCGCCAAAAGTCGATGTTTGTGGTAAGCGCTACGTGTTCAATCAGAATTTTCCGGGACAGCAGGGCATATCAGCATCCGCCTCTTGCCCGCCAATGTCACAGCCTGATTCCATCCAGTCGGCTTATTCCAGTTATCAAAAAACCTATGATGCTGCGTTTTCAACTGCACTGAATAAATCGACAAAGAAAACACCTGCCCCGTCAATTATGGGCGTTCAGGAAGCAAAGCTGGTTTCAGATTGGAGTGCACGACGGGCACGAGGTGAAAAAGTATCCCGCACCCCGCCATCTTTATCTCCTGCTTCTTCAGAACCGCAGGGCGCACCGGATACTACCACGCCAAGCGCACTCGCACAGTCACCTGTAGCGCCGGAAAAAGCAGTGACAGCCACAACTGCTGTAATAGCCCCAGCACCTGGTCAGCCAGCGCTTGACCAGAACGCTACAGCCTCTGTGACCACCGCCGCACCGGTACCGCAGAACAATCCTGCAGAGCCTATGGCTTTACCGCAATCCATACCGGAAGTGGCTACTGCTGAGAAAAAATCTCTTTGGAACCGCATGACCGGTCAATAAATGGCGCAGGAAAATACTTTGACAGAGGCAATAACTTATTGCGATTTTAAGGGGCTTCAATGCCCCTTACCTGTTTTAAAAACCCGTAAAAAACTGCAGAGCCTCGCTGCATGCAGCTTGCTCAAAATTGAGACAACTGATCCACTGTCCCCGTTAGATATTGCGCATTTTTGCCTGACAGACGGTCATGAATTAGTCGAACAACGCGCTGAAGACCGGATTTTTCATTTTCTGATCCGTAAGCGCTAATGGATTCATAAAGTATAGATCTATGCGATCATTGATATTCTTACTCTTTAAACGATCAAAAACACCTACAAGCCTATAATGACCCAATGAAATTGTCTTACGGGCAAAATTATATAAATGAAAGCTCAGTTATTCGGAGGTATAATTTAAAAACACGGTGATTATCTGATTTATTGTTATGATATCATCGTACATATCTAAAAAATAAATATTCAACACTATATTTTCTGTATCATCATCAATCATTCAAGCTTATCAAGGCTTATTCAATCAGATTTTTCTTGTAACAACCACAGTATACCAACGGGACTTATATCACTTGGTAGCAACTATGTATTAAATCATTTCTATGGTTTAGACACAGAAACTACATTGCATACTTTCACTGCATCAAGTCCCTCCGCCCCGCACCCCCACAAAGGCAGATATTTTATGAAACGCGTTGGAGAGACTGATTGAAAATAAGAAGCTACAAAGTCTTGTAAAAAACTCTATAATTCTGATTTCTATTAAAAGATATGCCCTACCCCGCTAATATGGGATGTTGCATTTTCACTTTGAAGACTGCCCCCTCTCCGAAAGCTTTCTTTACAATACGCCAGTTACAAATTTCCGAAACACGCATATCCCCGATCGATTAGATTCGGGGTTTATTTATTGTTGCTGCTTATGTTCTGATTGTTTTTTGATTTTGGTTGCGGGGGCGCGCAACCACCGATACCGACATTTATTCTCAATCGAAATTTAAGCCTTATCTCTTAGAATAAGCAACCGAAGTGATGATACATAAATAACTTTTCATTTGTGGAAGATACGTTACTAAAATTTTCAGCACTGCATTAGAAAATATAGCTATTCACTCATGGCAAAATCAACATTTTGCCATGAGTGCTTATTTAAATTGGGCGTAAACATAGCATAGCTCACGGAACCATTCCGGCGCAAAAATGTTAGCATTATGTAACATACGTGCAAAGGAGATAGTTATGTTGAAAGCTACACTTCTGGCAACGTCGTGTGCCTTATTTATTGGTAGTGCGGCCTATGCTCAGACAAGCGATACCACTACCGCACCGAATGCGCCCATGGAACAACAACCACAGACTTCCGTTAAAACTGAAAATATGTTCGGAAGCCAGTCATCAGACACTGCAACGGAAACCAATAAGGTCGGCTTTTTAGAAGCAAAACCGGGGCAGTTGCTGGTATCATCCTTTATTGGGCAAAGTGTTTATGAGAGCGATGCAAACGACGCTAAATCCGTTGGCAAACTAAATGATCTCATTACAAGCCCAGATGGCCAGATTGATGCCGCAGTTATTGGCGTCGGTGGTTTTCTGGGGGTTGGTGAAAAAGATGTGGCGGTTAGCCCTGATCAGCTGCAACTCGCAATGCGAAGTGATGGGAAGAAATGGCTCGTTATCAAGGCAACCAAAGAGGAGTTGAGCGCTGCCCCTTCTTTTGACCGGTCATCACTTTTCTCGGAAGGTGTCGCTGATCCAGCGGCAGCAGCAAAAGAAGCCAACCCTGAAATGCCCGCATCAACGCCCCCGGCTACTCCTCAAACAAACACAACACCATAGTTTCAGAAACAAAAATCGACTGCCTGCAAAACATGCGGGCAGTCTTTGTTTCATTATCAGCACTCATTTTACAGGCAGGGAATCTCAGAAATTTAGAAACGGATCCGACATGACACAAGACAAGAATACTGAGCCACTTACGGAAGATGAAGACGTCAAATTCCTGGCCGAAAATTCAGACATTTCTCCATTACAAGCTTTGGAACTTATCAAGAAATACGGCCGTGACAGAGAAGTTCTTCTAAAAGAAGCACTAAAATTCAAAGCGGAAGGTTAAAGACCATGGAAAATGCTTGAATAGAAACTCCCTGCTTTAATTACACATCAACGGAGAGCGCTATGTCCCAAGGAGATAAATCAAAATATACAGACAAACAAAAACGCAAAGCTGAGCATATTGCTGCTAGCTATGAAAAACGCGGCGTCCCTGAAAAAGAAGCGGAAGCACGCGCCTGGGCAACGGTGAATAAAGACGATGGCGGTGGAAACAAGCCAGGCGGCTCAGGATACGGTAAAAAGACCGGAAATCCCGCTGCGCATAAAGGCGGTGAAAAGGGCGGACAGGCAAGTGCCTCCAGAACACCCGAGCAACGCTCTGCCTCTGCGAAAAAAGCTGCTGAAACACGCAGGAAAAATAAAGAAAAATCAAATAATTAAATCAAAGAATAGTATTGACCAGATATAAAACTTGATATGACTTATCCGGTTTGCATGGCCAGACTGACAGAATAAATTTCAAGTCAGCGAGGTAAAATCGTGGCATTTTCAGGCAATAAGTACAGCGGAACATTAACGCCCGAACAAGTCACCATTCTGCAATCAACATATGATGAAGTTTGCAGAATATTAGGTCGTTGCCCGACAACAGACACGAATAAAGAACAGCTTGCACGCGCAATAATCAGTATGTTTGAACAAGGGAATGCAGACCCCAAATATATGGCCGGTAACATTATAGAGGCTGAAAAATATCTGACAAAATGATCAGAGCACATAGCTTTTTGAGCACATGAGACGCCAGATATCGGTGGCACTCAATCAGCATAAAGCACGTCAAAGCATATTGATCGTCCGGATTGCTAAGTTTGTTAATTTACTGTTTGCCGCTCTTTCCTCGTCTAAAATTCTAGTAAGCACAGAATGCGCTTCTTCATAACCGAGTATCCGCGCCCATTCGCGCAAAGTTCCGTAACGGGAAATTTCATAATGCTCAATTGATTGGCATGCGGCTAACAAACCAGCATTCAAAGCGACTTCACTTGCATCTTTGAGCAGAACGTCTGCTTGCTCCATCAATCCTTCGATCGCCAAGCACTTCTCACCATCTGCGATGGTTCCTATTAAAGGGAAAACACGTCTCAGCAGCTCAACATGCTTGGTCGTTTCCTCAATATGTTCCTCTATCACAACCTTTAACTGATCATTTATTGCAGCATCCGCAATCCTTCGCAAAGCCGGTACCAGCATATTCTCCGCGTAGTACATTTCCTTCAAACTGCGCTTAAAAATATCCGCTAAAGTTTTCAAAGCATAACTCCCTGCATTGGCCTCTGAATCATGCAAAATTAAAGGCAGAATAATCTGCCTTTAATTGGGTATTTTATTTAGCGATAACGTAACCGTTCGCTTTCAATCTCATCTACACTGTAGGGTTTTGCGTCCGGATCAAATCGCTGCCAGCCTTCCTCGGTATAATGACGGCGACGATCATCAAGATTGACCATACTTGCACGTGTCAGAATCTGCTGCGCTTGTGCATGTTTATCATCTGGGACTTTCGCACTAACCAATGTTCCGCCACGGCGCACGCCTTCGGCATAAATATGGGCATCCTGTTCCGATACACCCTCATTTATCAGTGCTCCAATCAAGCCACCCGTCGCGGCACCGACAACAGCACCACCTGCAGCACCTGCAGCAGTTGCCGCCAGCCAGCCGGCTGCAACAACCGGACCAACTCCCGGAATAGCAAGGATACCCAAACCTGCAAGCAAGCCGCCTGCACCGCCAATCATAGCACCGATGCCCGCACCGGCAGCTGCACCACCCGCAGCATCCGTTTCCCGATTAGCATCATGTGTGACAATACTGATGTCATCCGATGGAATACCAATAGCCTCTAAATCTGTGACCACCTGTTTTGCGGTTGAGTAATTATCAAAAAGTCCTGTTACATTTTTCATTGTCATCTCCTTTTTCAATTACTGCAGTTCACTGGTAATGTTGCCTTGGTAGTCCATGCGGACATTCACATCGGCGCCATCTTTTTTAGCTTTTGCTTGCCAAATTCCATCAGAACCAAGGTTCAAAGTCTGAACATCAGCATAGCCTGCAGCTTCCATTCGCTCTTTCGTCTGAGATTCAGTGAAACTATTTTCACCCTCTATTGGTGCCTGTGGGCTTGGAGCAGCCGACGGCGCAACCATCGGTGTTTCACCAGTGCTTTCCGGGGGATTTTGAGCGGGTGCGGTCGTTTGTGCATAGGCCCCTGCCGTTGCAAACATACCCGCAGAGATCAAAATTAAGAGCTTCGTTTTCATCATATTTCCTCCTGTTGGTACTTAACTAACGGGGGGAGAATTGGATTGTTCCAAATATTTTCTAAGATAACGAACAATTACGATTTTAAAACATTGTGTATCTGAAGGGAGAAAATCATGGGAACTTATTTTTCAAAACTCAGCGAGAAAATATCTGAAATAACAGGTCATTACACAGCATTTATAATCGCATTTTTATTTATTATTATCTGGGCTTTATCTGGGCCGTTATTCCAATTTTCAGATACTTGGCAGTTGGTTGTTAATACAACAACAACGATTATTACATTTTTGATGGTATTCCTTATTCAAAACTCTCAGAACAGAGATTCCTGCGCGCTACACACAAAAATTGATGAGCTCATCGATGTTGTGAAAAATGCAGATAAAGATTTCATAGGCATTGAGCATATGCCTTTAGAAAAACTACAGAAATTAAAAGAAAAAATCGAAGAACATGCTGCCCATAAAGAACGCTCCGGCGAGCATTAAAACAGCTTACGGAACTATTCTGGCTTCCATAAGTTAGCAAATTATACGGCTTGCCTGATACGGCGTGTTTAATCGTAAGGATCCCGCCCGCTCCAGCTGCTTTTACAGCTGTATGTTTGTATGCGCTAGCTGAATGCAGTGGGTGCAACTCGTCCCAAGGAGTGAAGAATATGAAAAGTGCTTATCTGATTTTAGCAGTCTTGCTGATTTTGTTTCTGGTTTGGATGATTAACAGACCCACCACACAAAACCCTACACCGCAAGAAGCGCCACATTCACTACAAACACAGCCGGAAAATTGATAATTACCGGCTGTGTCTGCGGCTTGTGACCACTGATATTCATATTCAGTAGCCGCCAATAACGGGGAGAATTTCACCCGTGATATAACTTGCGGTTTGCTCAGAGGCCAAGAATACATAAGCAGGAGCGAGCTCTTCTGGTTGTGCAGGTCTTTTCATCGGCGTATCGGACCCAAAATGTGCAACATCCGAAGCTGCTTGATCTGCAGGATTGAGCGGCGTCCAGACAGGCCCTGGTGCCACAGCATTTACCCTAATGCCTTCAGGCAGCAGATTAGCAGCTAAAGCCCGTGTATAAGCATGGATCCCACCCTTTGTCATTGAGTAATCAACCAGATTTTTGCTGCCTCTCAAACCGGTTACAGATCCGGTATTGATAATGGATGCGCCTTTTTTCAGATGAGGCAGAACAGCCTTTGTCATATTGAAGTAGCCATAAAGGTTGGTTTTAATGGTCTCATCGAAATGCTCTGCAGATAGATCTCTAAAATGATCCGCATGGAGCTGAAACGCGGCATTATTAACGAGAATATCCAGTTGCCCAAAACTTGTCATAGCCTGCTCGATTGCGTCCTTGCAAAATTGCAGATCACGAACATCTCCTTTGATAAGCAGACATTTGCGCCCTTCCTGCTCAACCAGTTTTTGCGTGTAAGCAGCATCATTTTCTTCTTCAAGATAGAGCACAATTACGGAAGCCCCTTCACGAGCGTAGAGAACTGCAACAGCTCTGCCGATACCAGAATCCCCACCGGTAATCAGTGCAACCTTATCTTTCAGTTTCTCTGAGCCTTTATAGTAAGGCGCATCATACATTGGTGCCGGTGTGAGGGCGGTCTCCTCACCGGGTTTAGGAATATGTTGCTTCGGAAATGGCGGAACAGTATAATCCCGCGCTCCTGTTTGTGAGGCATATGACCGATCATTTGCAGAATCCGGGTTTTCTTTCTGCAGCTTTCGTTGTCTTTCAGCAGTATCATTTGCTTGTTGTAATTTATCAAAGAACTGTGTCACGGCTTTCTCCCAAAAGTATCTATGGTGTGGTGGAGTGAGCAGTGACCGGATGGGGTAGAAACTCGTCTGCCATTTCGTTGGCCACTATGAGAAACCGAAAAAATCATAGTGTTTTCCGCTGCCATCACGTTCGGTTGACACGATCACCACTCCTTAAAGGAATGGCAGAGAAAGCCCTTTGTTCCTTGAATTGCTCTATCTTCTTTCAATCAACCGATAGGGGCACGCAGAAAAATCCGCTGTAAAAGATCAGAGAAATGTTTCGAATTATTTTTGAACTATTTTGATTTTGTATCGTTAGCTAACTGTACAAGCACCATAAACGAAGGAGAAATCCCATGGATTGGAACAGAGTTGAAGGTAATTGGAAACAGTTCAAAGGAAAGGTCAAAGAGCAGTGGGGCAATCTTACAGACGATGATCTGGATCAAGTGAACGGTCGCCGTGATCAGCTTGAAGGGAAAATTCAGGAACGTTACGGCATTGAGAAAGACCGCGTCAAAAAAGACATTGATGATTGGTACAACCGACAGACGTGGTAACCCGCAAAAGCTCCCGTCAGGGAGCTTTTTCATTTATGCAACAGCTTTTGCTCCCGCTGCCCCTGCATCGCAACATATCATCAAACATCTCTGAGAGGAGGAGTTATGTCTGATATTTATGGTACCCGGTTCACTCCTGCAGATTTAAAAAAGTCTGTAGGCTTTTATATTGATCTGACAGACGGAAGATCCTTTAACGAAGTTATTTATCCGGATTTTCCTGCCCCTGTTTTGCGTAATAATTTAGATGGTCCTGAACTCGGAATTAGTCTTTGGGGAATGCCCTCTCCCGACAAAGCCGTAAAACATAAAAATGATAAAGGGATCACACACATCCAGCACAGTGACGCAGCCCACTGGGAGGAATGGCAGACTGTTGCTAATCGCTGTCTGATACCGGCCATAGCTTTTGGCATACAAACACATAAGTCCACCCCTTTATCCGGCAATACTACCCGATGGCTGTCACTACACACGTCTGGAAATCTGCTTTTCTTTGCCGGCATATGGACAGAATGGGTGGGCACTCGCGACCCGCAAGAGGGTGAGAAAAGCCATACTTTGTTTGCTTTTCTTACGACAGAGACATCCTCTCTCAGCGATCAAGATACTCCTGTTTCGCTGCCGGTTATACTAACCGAACCAGAAGAACTGGATGTCTGGATGACGGCCTCTTGGGACACTGCCAAGTTGCTACATCGTCCACTGGATGAGCAAAAACTGATCTATTTATAAACTTGGTCACTGGTTCTTTTTCAGTAAAGGTAACACAGACAATGAGCACCACCCTGACAATGGAAAACATTCAGTACAATCAAGGTTTAATCCCTGAGTTAAGCCATTTGAAAAATGATAAAGGTTCACTATCAAAGCATGCATTTTTCTTTGACTTAGACGGAACTCTGTTGGATATCGCTTCAGCACCGCATAAAGTACAACTTCCGCAACAACTATATGACATTCTATCTCATTTGCACTGGCATCTTGACGGCGCATTAGCACTCATAACAGGACGTCCGGTCAGTTTTGTTGATACAATATTTCCCTCCCATAGCTTTGAAATTGCAGGTCTGCATGGCGCTCAAATTCGTAACAGCGACGGGAGTATAAGAGCGCTTAAAATAGACGATAGTTTTCGCACGGCGAAACGCTATATCGAAGATACGCTTACTGATTATCCGGATATAAAACTGGAAGATAAAGAAGTCGCTCTGGCATTACATTATCGAAGTAATCCCCGCCTGCAGAAAACGACCACGGATATAATCAATAAAGCAGCTTCAATAACAGGCGACAACTGGACTGTGCAACATGGAAAAATGGTTGCTGAATTACGGCCTGCCGGTTCTGACAAGGGTTCAGCTTTAGATCACTTCATGGCTAAAGCGGCTTTCCAGTCTCGCATACCAATCGCTTTTGGTGATGATGCAACCGATGAAGCTATGTTTGCGGCAGCGCACAAATATTCAGGCGCATCTGTGAAAATCGGCGCGTCACTCCAACAAAGTTGTGCAATGAGCCTTCTATCGTCGCCTTCCGCGCTCAGAAACTGGCTCACCGAAATCATTGCAGCGCAAGGGACCCTGAGAGTCCCCGAACCCGCCATCAATCATCCTTCAAATAAAGTAGAAACTGACTGGGGACATTAAAATGGGAAAATTAATCATCATATCCAACCGGGTTCCTTTACCAGATAAACATGGAAATGCGCCTGCCGGAGGTCTTGCTGTTGCTCTGCAAGCTGCACTGGAGGAAAAGGGCGGCCTCTGGATGGGCTGGTCTGGAAAAATAATATCCGATGATCTACAGCAACCTCAGCTAAACATTCAAAAGCACGATAATATTGAATATGCGCTGTTGGATTTAGCCAGCACCGATGTTGATGAGTATTATGCCGGTTTCGCCAACCGTATGCTATGGCCTCTGTGTCATTACCGGCTGGATCTCATTGATTATGAGCGAAAAGATATGGCTGGTTATTTTCGCGTTAATCGTCTTTTTGCTGAGCAGTTACAGTCACTTATTCAACCTGATGATATTATTTGGGTTCACGACTACCATCTCATCCCTCTGGCTGCGGAACTACGCCGTTTAGGTGTTAAAAACCGGATCGGTTTTTTCCTCCATATCCCTTGGCCCTCGGCAGATATCGTCTTCACACTCCCTGTTCATGAAACCATTATGCGCGGGTTAGCCTCCTATGATTTGATTGGTTTTCAAACAGATTATGACCTTGAAAACTTCATCGGCTGCATTTCGCGGGAAAATATTGCTATTCCAATAGGCGAGAACCGGTTCAAAACCGGCAGCCATAAATTTAAAGTCGGAAAATTCGGGATTGGTATTGAAACGGATAAATTCACCGACACTGCCCAACAGTCAGAGAAGAGTGCCCTTGTCCGGCGTATGCGCGAAAGCATGTCAGGACGAGACCTCATTATCGGGGTCGACCGTCTTGATTATTCAAAGGGAATAACGAACAGAATAGAAGCATTTGAGCATTTCGTACAGAACAATCCGGAGTATAAGAGCAAAGTAACTTTTCTGCAGGTGACACCAAAGTCCCGTTCAGAAGTGCCGGAATATGCTGAGATGCAAAGTATGGTGGCTGAACATGCCGGCCGCGTTAATGGCGCACTTGCTTCTGTGGACTGGACACCTATCCGTTACATTACCCGCACATTAAATCGCAACATTCTCGCAGGCCTGTATCGGCACGCAAAGGTCGGGTTAGTAACACCGCTTCGGGATGGTATGAATTTGGTTGCGAAAGAATATGTTGCAGCACAAAATAAAAATGACCCTGGTGTATTAGTGCTTTCTCGATTTGCAGGCGCATCACGTGAGCTGGACGGCGCTCTGCTGGTCAACCCTTACGATAAAGAATCTGTTTCGCAAGCCATTCATCGTGCATTGAACATGCCGCTGAATGAGCGACAATATCGTTATTCTTCTATGATCAAGCACCTACAAAAAAATGATATCAATCATTGGTGTGCGAATTATCTTGATGAATTGCGTTGTGCCTAAGGCTAAGCTCTTCGCCATTTTTCATGCGCGATATATGCGTTCATTTAGAACTGGCATCGCAAATATATAGCGCATAATGCATCAAAATAGCAAATTCCGGTTTTTATGGGGAACAGAACCGACGTTCTGTTAGTTAACTCATCAAGAGAGGTGACTAAAAGGAGTGTGCCATGAAAGATATTCCATCGCTAAAAGCCCGTCAGGGTAAAAAAGGTCGGCCAGTTCTGATCGTTTTAATCTCAAGCCTAATTATTGTTCTTTTAGTTTGGTTCGGCGCAGAAATTTATGGCAGCTATATTTCTAAAAGTGAGAACACTATGAACTCGAATTCTATCAATGAAAAAAGCTTTCCAAATTAAACTAACGACACAGGCTCAGATCAGTTAGCGCGCTATCGGATCATTATTACGATATTTTGTCTAACAGTAGCAGTATAATCGTAAATTTTTTGCCATTTTTCAAACAGTTTGGAGAGAGCAATGGAATGGAATGAAATCAAAACGGATTGGCCACGCTATAAGGTGAATATTCGTGAACAATGGGGCAATTTATCTGCTGAAGAAGTTGACGAGATAGCAGGAGAAAAGCACACTTTAGAAAAGAAATTACAAGAGCGCTATAGCCTTACGCCTGAGCAAGTTAGAGAGCAGATTAATGATTGGTACAGAAAAATAATTAGAAATATCTAACAGTCATTATTTTGGTTTACTCAATAATTTGATTTCGATACGCCAAATTACAATGAAATAAACGGTGTCAATTTAGTTCAACAAAAATTATGATCCCCGATCATTAGTGTCTGCCCACTTAATTTCGTAACCGTCTCTAAACAACATTGTAATGTTAACTTGTCAATGCCATTTGTTAGCTACAATTTCGCTTCAGTGACAGAAAACCGCGCCTTGATTTATAGGCTAAAGAAATTTTAAAGAATATTAAAGTTACGATACCAAAATATCGTTCTCGGCAAAGCTCGGCTACAGGCACACCACCCTCGGCTTGGCTTAGTATAGAAAGGATTTGCGGTTCTTTAAATCTCGTCAGCTTCATAAAAACCTCCTCAATCATAATGCCGAGAAAATTCTACTTTGAAACAACTTTAATTTTAGGGGGATTACCAGGTCATCATCAGTAAGCTTTCCCCACTACTCTTTGACCTATCCTTTTACCTGCTTCCAATCTTCTTCAACTCGGTTCCAATCTATTAGATATTCGTTTGTTTGTGGTTGTTGGTATGAATAAATAAGAAAATAGGTAGAAAATGGTTCATATTCAAACTTCAAATTAAATTAAGTGGCTAAACTCTAAACGTCAAAATCTGCATACCTTGATCGCATGGCAATGCTGTCAATCAGATTTCACTTATGTGAAAGTAAAGCCTCCCGTGGTTCACTCAGTCATGGGGCTGGAACTAATAAATATCGTCTTCATAGAAAATGACGACGCGAAATTCGTCCAGAGTTGAGGGAGAAGGCAGCGAGGCCTACAGAATGAAGCAAAAAGAAAAAAATCCCGAGTTCTTTAATAGGAGTGCATTGTATGTGGCACCTGATATTCTTGGTTGGACATTTAATATTGGTTCAACTGGAGGAATAATTATAGAAACCGAAGCATATACGCGTACCGATCCTGCCTCACATAGCTTTCGAGGTAAAACACTCAGTAATTCCTCAATGTTTGGAATACCGGGCTCAAGCTATGTGTATCGCTCTTATGGCCTTCATTGGTGTATGAATTTTGTCTGTGCGGACGCATCCGCAGTATTAATAAGAGCTATTCATCCATTATCTGACCTACCAACTATGATACAAAGGAGGGGAACACAAAATATCAAAGCATTGTGTTCTGGTCCAGGTAAACTTTCTCAGGCTCTTAATATTAACAAAATGCTAGATGGGCGGAGTTTAAAAGACCCCCCTTTTTTCCTCATACCAAGAACTCAAACTCCGCAGATCGAAACAGGTAGAAGGATTGGGATTACCAAAGCAGCTGAATATCTCTGGAGATTTAAATTAGCTGATGCTGCTTTCGCTTGCTAAATAAATCTGTCCAAAATATCTCGATTGGGTAATCCATGAGTATTTAACGGTGTTCCGCAGTAGTGTCTAACGTTAGCACCTTTGGGACGAATTTAAGCATTTTACTAAGGTATGATTGCTGGTTCATTTATCAATTGGGACATTGAAATGACCCAGAAGCCCGGAACATCAAAAAGTGCTGCTGATAAGTTTGCCAAAAACATTCGCCGTAAGACCCAGCAGCACTATTCTGGCGAGGAGAAGATCCGCTTTGTTTTGGCCGGACTGCGCGGAGAAGAAAGCATTTCAGTGCTGTGCCGTCGCGAAGGTATAGCCGAAAGTCTTTATTACAGTTGGTCGAAGGAGTTCCTTGAGGCTGGGAAGTGGCAATTGTCCGGTGACACTGCCCGTCAAGCAACCTCGCCAGAGGTAAAGGATCTACGCTCTGAAGCCTTGGCTTTGAAAGAATGGGTTGCGGACCTGACGCTCGAAAACCGTCTGCTTAAAAAAAGCATGACCGGGACTGGGGAGTTCGGGGAATGAGATATTGCGCATCTGAGAAGCTGGAGATCATCCGCACTGTTGAGGGATCACACCTGCCCACCAAAAAAACCCTTGATATACTATGTATCCTAGGCACTACTTTTTACCGGTGGTATGATCGCTCTCTTGAAGGCGGACTAGATGCACTGGCTGATCATTCCCCTCACCCGAGATCGATCTGGAACCGTACCCCAGAGCATAGGCGTGATGATCTGATCGAGTTTGCGCTGGAACATGAGGCTTTGTCGACGCGGGAGCTGGCAGTTAAGTATACCGATCAGAAACGGTATTTTATATCTGAATCAACAGCTTATCGCATACTAAAGGCAGCAGACTACGTGATGATTAAAGCAGCCGAGGAGTTTCACGATAAAACCACCGCTATCAACCAGATGTGGCAAACAGATTTTACCTACTTCAAAATCATCGGTTGGGGTTGGTATAACCTCAGCACAGTTCTGAATGATTACAGTCGCTACATCATCACCTGGAAGCTCTGCACAAACATGCATTCTGATAACCTTACAGACACAATAAAGCTAGCTTTTTCAGCATCATGCTGTGACCAGGCAGTTGTTCGTCACAAGCCGCGCCTGCTCAGTGATAATGGGTCTTGTGACATCTCTGGTGATTTAGCTGAATGGCTGAAGAGCCAAAGAATGACGCATGTCCGGGAAGCGTCATTCCATCCCCAAACCTAAGGCAAGATCGAACGCTAGCACCAGACTATGATAAATCGCGTCCTGTTAGAAACTATTAACTGCCGGGAGATCTCGAGCACCAAATAGATACCTTCGTGGAATATTACAACAATCACCGTTGCCATGAAAATTTGAGGAACGTCACGCTTACTGACATTTACTTCGGGCTTGAGAAAACTACTTTCAGTGAAAGACAGAAAATCAAAAATTCAACAATACGACAACGCCGTTAGCATCATCAAACACTAGCGGCTAAAAACAATCCAGAACCTCCAAAACTTAAAATGCTCTGATGTCCTATTTTATATGACTACGGACAGGCACTGGCTTCGACACCACAGCTGTTCGCGCAATCATCCGCGCTCGTAAAAGGAAGCCCATGAGCGTGAAGAAGAGGAAGCAATGATCCAGCTTTATATGGATGCGTTGGGCATGAGTTAAAACGGAACGAGAGAGGAACACTAAGGTTCCGTCTCTCGCTGGCCCCCATCATTCCATGCAGTTGTATCAATGGGCTTGTTACTGTCAAGCCAATTAAGAGTGCTTGCGTATCGCTCTGCTTCAAGTTCAATAAGAGGGCCATATTTCACGCCCTTTACAGTTGCTTCTTCACCAGTGGTTAGATCAATCACTATCCATTTGTCATCATGTAAGTGCTGTTTTCCGTATTTTGGCTTTTGCATCAACTTTCCCCGATTATGCCAACGCAAATTAAGAAACTCATAGCACATGTTTCGACATTTAATATTATTAAGATAGGTTTCAAGAATGGCCGTACCAACCAAAGAACAGCGTACATCTATCTCTCGCGGTGAAGTTGGAAGTATGAAGTCTGACGTGCGGGTTCACCGTATTTCTAATCCTTATTACTCTCCTGATCATTCCGGTGAGGCATGGAACCCACAAAAGATAAAAGCATTTATAAATATTAAAGAAAGCGCTATCGGCACACTTTACTCACGTGGCCATATTGACGATGCGCAATGGGCAGCCGCCGGGCGTTTTCGTATGCATTGGGAAAAGTCCGGCGCGAAGGGGGCAAGCGCGATTGATTATGGGCATGAGAAGGTAGATGGCGGCAAGACCGTTGATCCGCTTCCGGACAGAGCGGTGGAAGCTGTTCAGCAACTGAATGCCTGCAAGCCAGTGCTTGGCCGGAAAGCGTTTAATCTGATGATTGCAGTTGTCGGTCAAGGCATGGAGATAAAGGATATTGCTGAAAGCCCGCGCGACCGAAAAACAGTCGGGGATTACATTAAGGACGGCTTAACTGAACTAGCTGTGTATTGGGGCTACAAAACACAATAGGTAGTTGCTCGTATACGCGAATTAGTATACATATTGATATAGTGGTGATTTGCGTAAAGCTTATATAGGCCATCATAAAAGGCAGCTAAAGTGCTGCCTTTTCTATTTCCAGCATCTATTTGGTCTGCCGTTTCCAGTATCTATTACGTAGTCTTGGGGCAATATACCACGATACAAATGGTGTAATAACGAGACTTAAGGCAACAACTGCTGGTATGAGATATTTAGCATTCACTGATAGTTCTGGAATGCTTAATACCAATATAACCCCAATACCGAACAACACGGCATTGACCATTAAGCTCAATAAAGCGGCGATTTGGAATCTAACTGACATGTTGTAATCCTCCACTACTATATTAGTAACGGTTACATGCCCGCATTGTTCCGGAATACTACGCTGAGGAATAATTCTGGATAAATAATTGATTAATTAATTTTGGAACTCCCATATTTTCTATACGTTTAGTATTGAGGAACAGGAGTTCGATATGAGTGCCAAAAAAATAATTTTAGCTACCGTTGCCTTAGTTGCCGGCTATAAATTTTACAGAGCTAGCAATCCGGGCATACCAAAGAAAGTCGTGCCCATTAGCGGCTTTGAGATAAATAGATATCTCGGGAAGTGGTATGAGGTTGCACGGGTAGATAATCGCTTTGAAAAAGGATTGATCAATACCACAGCGCAATATGCTCTCAATGACGACGGTACCGTGAATGTACTGAATAGTGGTGTTGATAAAAACACAGGCCGCTTTAAGCGTGCCTCGGGGACGGCAAAATTCGTTAGAGGTGAATATGAAGGGGCTCTGAAAGTTTCGTTCTTTGGACCGTTTTATGGTGGTTATAATATTGTTGAGCTTGATGAAGATTATAGATGGGCGATAATTGTCGGCTCGAGCCTTAACTTCTTCTGGGTTTTGTCCCGAACTCCTGAAATACCTGAATCAGTCAAAGATCGTGCAAATAAAATTGCATCTGAGGTTGGGATTGACCCTGAAAATATTAATTGGGTGGAGCACTATTAAATAAAGATCGTGCCGCTGGATAAATCCAAGATGGTTATACCCCCAGATCCTAAACACGTTCTAATCAGCTATGCCGCTGAAATGCGCTGGAAAAAGGAAGTTGGCGGTTTTGAGCTTAACGGTTTTGACCTGAGCCCCGCAAACTCCTCCAGATTTTGGTAGAGTCCAATCCTTGGTGACGTGCACCCGTTTTTAGGACCACCCGGCTGGGGAACTTTCCGGGGTTTTGACGTGTGACGTGCTCCCTTAAATCCGGACCATTTTCAGCTGGGATTTTCCATTAATAATCACCTTTATGGGAGAAGGAGAATTTAATGAAAGCGGGTAAATTTTCAGATGTACAAATTGCTTTTGTTTTTGAAGCAGGAGGAGGATGGGCACGCCGATTGGTGAAGTTTGCCGCAAGGCAGGTATTGCTGAATCGATCTTTTACCGGTGGCGCAAAAGCTTTGCCGAATAGTAAGTCATATCTAAAGCAATTTCTTAAAATTGCTTAATCATGGAACTTTCCACTTCGTTAGCCATTTTATTAATATAACTAAAATGGAGAATTGAGATATGCGAATTAAAACACTTTTGGCTGGTTGTGCATTGGCTTTGGCTACACTCAGCGCACAAGCGCAGAACACTCCAGCAACTGTTAAACCTTCTACTACTGAGACCCCCGCTATTACAACCCCAGATGCAGTTAATCCAAATGCCCCTGTTCCAGGCGAAAATAGTTTCACTGAAAGTCAGGCAAAATCTCGTTTTGAAGAGGCCGGCTATACAGATGTTACTAATCTCAATTTGGTTGATGGAATCTGGCATGCAGAGGGTGTAAAAAACTCAACTTCATTAAACTTAAATCTTGATTATCAAGGGAATATTACTGAAGCAGCTAAATAAATTTAGTTAAAGGGAGATGTTGTTATGAGAGTTGTTACAGGCCTTTTCGATGACTATTCGACTGCCAAAAAAACAGTTAATGAATTAGAGGAAGCTGGCATTAATTCGGATGATATTAGTATTGTTTCTCACAATGCAAATGAAGATTCTAATGCAGCAGAGGGAGCTGGAGTAGGCGCTGGCATTGGCGCCGCTGTAGGAGGTGCAGGAGGACTACTTGCTGGCCTTGGCCTTCTTGCTATTCCAGGAGTAGGGCCTGTGGTCGCAGCGGGCTGGTTAGCTGCAACAGCCGTAGGTGCCGTCGGCGGTGCAGTGGTCGGTGGAGCTACGGGTGGACTAATTGGAGCTCTCACTGAATCTGGTGTATCGGAAGAAGATGCACACGTGTATGCAGAAGGCGTACGTAGGGGGGGGACACTGGTTACGGTTCGAGTTGAGGAGGATCAATATAAGTTGGCTCAGTCAATCCTTAATCGCTCGCACGTGGACATAGCAGAACGTCGGAGCCTTTACTCATCGGAAGGTTGGGAAAATTTTGACACTACAGCCAAACCTTACACTGTTGATGAAGTAGAAGCAGAACGTTTACGTTATCGATAAGCTCAATATTTTAAAAAAGGGCAGGCCAAGAGTCTGCCCTTTCTTTGTTTATATATTTGAATTTATTATATCAGTTGCCGCTTGACTTGCGAGGTAATGAGATCCCTGTAGACCTTGCATGAAAGGAAATTTATTTAAAATATGAGGAATACTCAAACAATAAAAAGGAATTAGTTCTCCTAGAATGTTTTTAATTTTAAATTCGTCGTTAATAATTATTGCGCCAGTTTCAGGGGAACTTTGCATCTGCTTAGATAAAGAATTAAATGGAAAATCAGAATCTGATAGTGGTTTGTTTCCAGTCGCATCTATTAAATAACTAAAAATATGATTGTAATTGGCTGCTAGAACAACAACAGCATTTTCTATAATGTCGTTCTCAATAGTATAATCTTCAGGCAATTTTTGAACTGTTAAGATACCGGCTTGATGAGCCGCCAATAAGCGTTTGATGGATTCATGAGGGACAGAAGCATAGTCATCTACGAAGACGGGCTTAAGAAAAGTGTTAAATTCTATCAATTCATTAGCACTTAGATGAGGAATAACTCTTCCAAAAAGCTCATGCATTCGTAAAATCGCATAGCGCCATGCAACAGTACATTGCGAAGAGTAATTTGAGACTGCTTCATCTAAATTTGCTTTCGCCCAAACAAAGGGGTCAGCCACCATTCGAGCGCCAAAATAGGCTTCTTTGAATTTCGGCATACACAAGCCCTCTAAATTTATAGATTTAGAGTACTCTGGGTCTGAATATACCAACTGCATTTTAAATAATTTGAATGTTTCCTCTAATAGCCCATATGGGCAATGATGTATGAAGTTTTCTACAAGTTCTTCAGTAAAAATTTCCAAGGGCTCGTACGGTATAGGACAATAAAAATCCGCTTCAGGAAGAATCCCTTTCCGCGACATCATAACAATTTTTAGATTTGATATATTTGTATTATTTGCGAAAATTAGTTGTCCAGCGGGATCTTCTTCGAATGTACCATGATTATGTGCTATTGCGACAAAAGCGTCTATTGCACTAAGAGAAGTGCCTAATATGCCCACGGATGTGTTCTTTATTAATTCTAATTTGCGGTAAGGCCAAGGAGATGCAAATAAGTGAACGTCATCTTTGCCATTGTCGTAGAAATGACCTGTTGCCATTACAACATAATCAAACAACTCTTTTGTTTTTTTAAAATTATACGATTTAATCGAGACCTCAAATAAGGGATTAATATATTCAACATTGTAAACATGGCTATTATTATGTACTTCTATTTTATTACCATTTGATAGTGCCTTAGCTATCAGTTTCTCAAGTTGATTTTTTAAATACATTCCAAGTAATATACGGGGGTAAAACCCACGCTCAGTAATCAGAGACTTATCTAGAGAAAAGGGCTTTAAAACTGAATCTTCCAGATTCATTAACCAGTCGAAATAAGTCTCGTGAATTGGAGGTATTTCTATACTGCCAATATTAGCAAGCATCTGATTGCTATTTACACCGCCAGAATAAGGTGTGCCTACACCCGCAAGCTCAGATTGTTCATATAGAATGATCTTGAATTTGTCATTACTCTCAATAAGCGCTTTAAGAAGATAAATAGCTGTGGGGCCTGTACCTATTATTGCCAGATTTTTCATACTGTTTTCTCATATGGACGCTTAGTTCTGCATATAAAACGGAATTAGCGGACCGTTGTTCCTCATGGTTATGTATATCTTAAAATTGACATATGTCTTTTATTGGAAAGTATAATCAAATGAAGAGTTTTCCTCAGTTAATTTAAGGACGTCGGAAATTACTAAAATTATTAAATTAGGCCAAGAGTGAGTAAAAGCTGGGGACAAGGGCGATGAACTTTGCCGTGAGCCCGCAAATTTCAGATTTTGGTAGGGTCCAGTCCTTGATAATGGACAATGAAACGCTCACGGCTTTCAGATGAACAGATAATCGACTGATTAACGAGCAGGAAGCGGGAACGCCCACTGCATAGGTATGCGGGAAATAGGGAATTAGCAGCGCTACTTTTTACAAATATAAAGCCAAATTTGGTGACCTGGAGGTTTCCGATGGGGTAATCCCACCAATGCCCATAATGGGTTTTTAGTTATTGTACTCAGCGTCTTTGTCTGGGCAATCATTGATGCATCCATCCGCCATATTTGGAACGCCACTTGTAGAGCTATGCGGTGGGCCTACTTTTGAGTTATATATCACTCCAGAAAAGCACTAAAAGAGGGGCTGCTTAAATATAGGATTTTTAAAAATTCATTTTTCATAATTAATTACGCTTATTTTACCATTACCTTCAATTTTTGCAGTTTTAATACTATTAATATCGCTAATGCTTTCCATTCTTAAGCAACTTAAAAGTTCATCCTCAGTCAATGCTTCCTTTTTCATATTTGTTTTATTTAAAATTCCATCTTCTATAATAGGAAGAGGTTTTTGTGCAACTAGCCTTCGAATAAATTTAAAATGATAAGATAGTTTGTTTATTGAGTAATCAAGTATAATAAATACACCAATTTGTATTACCCCACTCGTAATAGAAGTAAAGTCACCAAGAGAATGAGATGCTGTTTCAGTTACAAGCAAAAGAAATACTAAGTCCATAGGGGCCATTTCTCCTGCGGTTCTTCGTGGTAAAATACGAAAAACAACGATAAATCCGACATATAATGCAGCTCCTCTGATAATCAGTTCATATAGTGGTAGATCCACATCAAACATTAATTCCTCCGGTAATTATCACTACTAAAATAACTCCCTAATTGCTCTGGGCACATCGAAATAATTAAATTTTCTTTTGACTATTATATTCTCATGCTAACGCTAAAGTTTGATGTGAGCCATTTCTTAATGTCGCACAGCTGAAAAGTTTTCCTGTTCTATAACGACGGGGTAAGTCAGACATTTCCATCTTCATATCCGCTCAAGATTATAACATGCTCCTCCGTGACGAGGGCGCGGCGTCCAAGGCCGCGCCCTCATTTGCGCGTATTACTTAACAGGCTGAGAGGCTTTGCCCAGTTTCACCGATGGCTCCCGGCCCCAAACGCGAAGTTTGCCGAGTTGGGAGACAAAGGCTGCAAGACTGTCTCCGTCAGGGAGCGCCATAATACCTTCGTCAAGATCCTCCGCAATCCCTGCTTTTTTAAGCAACGGCAAGGCCGATGGGTCGTAGCCGATGAACTTGCAGTGCTGAAACGCATCAGCCACAAAATCACGAGACGTGGCTTCCTTGACCAAATCGTCAATCGCCGCATCGGAAGTGAGCAAGGCAACTGCATCAAACAGCACTGATGGCCCGCCATCGATCATATGATGCGCTTCCACCCAGCTGCCATCGGAGGCTGTGACGCCCCCCACTTTCGTCGCAATCAATTCGACGACCGCCTTCTCATTCGTTACGGCTGAGGTCAGGCCCTTCAGCAGTTCGGCGTCGACACCATCTGTGATGAGGATGCCAAGTTTGCGGCCTTCGAAACGTTTCGGGCCCCGTTCGACGATGCTAAGTGCGGGTGAAGGTTCGAGATCCTGACGTGTGGGCATCGCAGCGGCTGCCGGCTTTGGCATGGTTTGAAAACCCAACTTCTGGGCTACCGTCTTCGCTAGCGTCTCATCGATATTCAACAGATGCGAGACCATGCGTTCGCGGATTACAGTGGTCTCGACTTTGCTGAGCTCGAAGGTCAGGGCCATTGCAATGTGCCGCTGTTCCGGTGGTGTCTGGCTAATGTAAAACTGGCGAGCCTGACTGTAATGGTCAGCAAAGCTCTCAGGGCGAAGGCGAACCTTTGAACCTTGTTCTTCGGACGGGAAGTGGCGGTAACCATGAATCGGCGACTCTCGCGGCCCTTCACCAAATGAATTCGGCTGGTAGTTCACTCGGCCAACGGGATTGCGCATGGCCATATGGCCATCCTGCTGGAAATTGCGTATGGGGCACTTCGGTGCATTGATCGGCAGATGTGTGAAGTTTGGACCACCGAGACGTTTCAATTGCGTATCGAGATACGAGAAGTTACGGCCCTGCAGCAGCGGATCGTTACTGAAGTCGATACCAGGTGGAACATTCTGCGTCATAAAGGCAACCTGTTCGGTCTCAGCGAAGAAATTATCCGGCATACGATCGAGAACCAAACGTCCGATGGGCTGCACGGGGAGAATCTCTTCCGGGATGATCTTCGTCGGATCCAGGATGTCAAAATCAAAGTTATCGGCAAATTCCTGGTCAAACAACTGAACGCACAGTTCCCATTCTGGAAAATTCCCCGATTGGATCGACTGCCATAGATCGCGGCGATGGAAATCTGGATCGGCACCGTTGATCTTCACCGCTTCATTCCACGCGACAGACTGTAGGCCAAGCTTTGGCTTCCAATGAAACTTTACGAAGGTTGATTCATCCTTGGCATTGACGAAGCGGAAGGTATGAACCCCAAAGCCTTCCATGAATCGGAACGAGCGAGGAATAGTGCGATCCGACATGATCCACATGACCATGTGCATGCTCTCGGGCGTCAGGCTGATGAAGTCCCAGAAATTGTCATGGGCGGTCTGGGCTTGCGGAAATGCACGGTCGGGTTCCTGCTTGGCTGCGTGGACCATATCCGGAAACTTAATGGCGTCCTGGATAAAGAACACTGGAATGTTATTGCCAACCAGATCCCAGTTGCCCTCCTGCGTATACATCTTGACTGCAAACCCGCGAACGTCGCGTGCAACGTCAGCTGAGCCTTTGTTGCCGGCAACTGTCGAGAAACGTACGAAGACCGGCGTTTTCTCGCCTGCACGCTGAAAGACGTCTGCGCGCGTGTAAGCCGCGAGGGATTCATACGTCTCAAAAAAGCCATGGGCACCATAGCCACGAGCGTGCACCACCCGTTCGGGAATGCGCTCATGGTCGAAATGAAAGATTTTTTCGCGGAAATGAAAATCGTCGATCAGAGCGGGCCCGCGTGCGCCGACCCGTAAAGTGTTTTGATCATCGGCGACAGGACTACCTTGGGCAGTCGTCAGAACTGGCTGACCGTCTTTGGCAAGCTGATGAAGTTCACCACCGTCGCCACGGTGAAGTTGTTGATCGTGAATGGTAGCAATATTAGCAGGGTCGGACAGGTTGTTGGCCGTTTGCCCGGATTTTGTGGACTTTGCAGCGGCGTCTGTCTCTGGTGCAGAGGGCTTCGTGGCCATCGTTCTCTCCTAAATGCTTAACTAGGGGTGAGATAAGGCCGCCCGCTCGGCGGCCTCTCAAAAAACGACGAATGCTTCAGGCAACTTTTTTGCCCTTGCCCTTTTCGTTAGCTGACTTTTCTGCGAGTTCGGTCAATTTTTTGTCCGTAGCTTCTTCTTCGGCAAGGTTTGCCTGCAGCAGAGGAATCGCGTCCTTAAGACCAATCTGCTTGGCCCAAGCGATCAGTGTCCCATAGCGGGCAATCTCGTAATGTTCGACGGCCTGTGCTGAAGAAATCAGGCCGGCATCAAGTGCGACCGAACCCTTGTATTCTTCCATGATCTCTTCGCCTTCAGCGATGATACCCTGAATGGCTTCGCAGGTCTTGCCGCGGGCGGCCTTGCCCAGCAATTCAAACACCTGTTCTAGGCGTTCGATCTGCCCCTGGGTCTCGTCGCGGTGCTGCAGGAAGCCTGTCTTACTTTCCTCTGATTGCGCTGCGCGCGCCATCTTAGGTAGGGCCTTCAGGATCTGTTTTTCTGCAAAATAGATATCCTTGAGCGTATCAAGGAAAAGGTCGTTCAAAGTTTTCTCGGCCATTATTTCTACTCCTCTCGAGTGAATTTTCACATTAAGTTAACTCTCACCTCCCTTGTAATGTTCCAACTGCCAACACAAAAGATCGCAGATTTTGGATTATCGTGGCGTAAAACCTACGCTATAATTAGTCGCCGCCCATTTCCAAACCTGAATAGCCCCTAAATTTGTAGACACCTTGTGACTTAAAAAAGAGGCACGGAGCTTACGATGGGTAAAGCTAATTTCACCGACGAATTCAAACTTGATGCTATTAAACAGATTACTGAGCGCGGCTATTCCGTAGCAGATGTTTCGCGTCGCTTGGGCGTAAGCACACATTCACTTTATAGCTGGATGAAGCGCTACAACGCCCCTGAGAAAGCAGCTGCGCAGGATGATCAATTGTCAGAGATCAGGCGCTTGAAGCAAGAGCTTGCTCGTGTCACCGAGGAGCGTGACATACTAAAAAAAGCCACCGCGTACTTCGCCAAGGATGCAAAATGAAGTACGCGTTTATCAAGGCGCATCGTGTTCTATTCAATGTGCGTGCCATGTTCCGTATGCTTTGTGTCCATCCAAGCGGATTTTATGCATGGATGAGGCAGCCATTAAGTCACCGTGCAAATGAAGATATCCGGCAGATAGCACTGATCAATGATGCTTGGCATGACAGCGGTAAGGTCTACGGATATCGCAAATTACACGATGATCTGCGAGATCAGGGTGAAACCTGTTGTCCAAACCGTGTGGCGAGATTGGCCAGGCTGGCAGGTATCAAGGCCCAGATTGGCTATAAGCGCCGCTCCGGTAAATATGGAGGCAAACCCTCTACCATCATAGACAACACTCTGGATCGCCAGTTCGACGTGAACACGCCTGATAAGGTTTGGGTCACAGATATTACCTATATCAAGACATATGAAGGGTTTTCCTACCTGGCTGTTGTCATCGACCTGTTTTCTCGACGCGTCGTCGGGTGGTCAATGCAATCGCGCCAAACCACAGACCTGGTCTTACAGACTTTATTGATGGCCGTGTGGCGACGAAAACCAAAAGAGCGGGTCATGATACATTCAGATCAGGGCTCCCAGTTTACAAGTATGGACTGGGTTTCATTCCTTAAACAGCACAATCTTGAGCACAGCATGAGCCGCCGTGGGAATTGTCATGAGAATGCTGTAGCTGAGAGCTTTTTTAATCTGCTGAAGCGAGAGCGTGTTCGGCGCAAAACATACAGAACTCGAGCTGAAGCAAGGCAAGACGTATTTGATTACATTGAGATATTTTATAATCCACAACGCAAATACGTTAGAAATGGTATGCTGTCACCAGCACACTTCGAAAAGAACCACAAACTAAAGACGAAAAGTGTCTAATAAACTCGGGGCTATTCAGGCATCATGAAAAGCATACACCCAATTATTATCGGCATTGATACGCATAAGGCAACTCATGTCGCTGTTGCGATCAATATGCAAGGCACCCGTTTGGCAACGCTGTCCATTCCTTCTAATTCAAAGGGTTATTCCGAGTTGGAACGTTGGGCACGGTCTTTTGGGGAGTTCCGGACATTCGGAATCGAAGGTACTGGCTCATATGGCGCGGGCCTTTCTCGATTTTTGTTGGCTCAAGGCCACAATGTAATCGAAGTTACTCAGCCCAATCGCCAGCTGCGATACACGCAAGAAAAAACAGACTGTTTGGATGCAGAGGGAGCAGCGCGATCCGTTTTATCTGGACAAGCAACAGCACGACCCAAAACACAAACGGGATCATCTGAGATGATCAGGCATTTAAAAACTGCACGCGATACAGCTGTAAAATCACGCTCACAGGCAATGGTGACGCTAAAAACGTTGATTATTAACGCACCTGCCGATCTTCGTAGCGCGTTGGATCAAATCCGCGGAAAAGTTGCATTGATCCGGCATATTGCAGCGTTCAAACTAGGTGACATCAGCACTCCATTGGCCTCTGCAAAAGCAGCAATGCGCGCATTGGCCCGTCGCTGGCTTTGGTTGCATGAAGAGATAACCGCACACGATAGGGAACTGGAACGCCTTGTCACTGAACGCGCACCAGATTTGATGGCACCTCACGGTATTGCAACGCTGACAATCGCTGAGATGCTGATCCTCGTTGGCGACGATCCAACGCGCATCCGTTCAGAAGCCGCTTTCGCAAAGCTCTGCGGTGTTTGTCAGATACCGGCATCGAGCGGCAAAACACATCGGTTCCGACTTAACCGAGGCGGTAATCGACAAGCTAACGCCTCCCTTTATCGCGTCGCAATTTTCAGAATGCGAAATCACGAACCGACGCTTGTCTATATCAAGAAACGCACCAAAGATGGAAAAAGCAAAAGTGAGATTATACGTTGCCTGAAACGCTACATCGTCCGCGAAATCTATAGTCAGATCTGTGTCCCTAAATATCTCCTAAATACCACTTGACGGATATAGGAGCTTCAATGCTGTAGCTGAGAGCTTTTTTAATCTGCTGAAGAGAGAACGCGTTCGGCGCAAACCATCCAGAACGAGCTGAAGCTAGACAAGACGTATTTGATTACATTGAGATGTTTTATAACCCGCAGCGCAAACATCTTAGAAATGGTATGATGTCACCAGCACACTTTGAACAGAACCACACACTGAAGACTAAGAATGTCTAATAAACTCGGGGGCTATTCAGTTATTCACATCCCATGTTCTCGACAGAGCTCGGCTACAGGCATACCACCCTCAGCTTTGCCTAGGATAGAAAGGATTTGCGGCTCTTTAAATCTCGTCAGTTCCATAAAAAATTTCCTCAATCATAATGCCGAGAATATTCTACTTTAAAACCCCATTAATTTCAGGGGAGATTACCATCCTCGATCTGAAGTAAAATTATTATGCGAAGGCTTATCGAATAATATGTGTGCAACTTATTTTACTCAGCGACGTTATAATAGCTGAACGTCCTAATAGTTCTATAAAATTACTATTATCAATTCAACGGTGCAAATCCGTATAGGAGGGTAGCTCTATGAATTCCATTATTTATCTTGTTGGTCTTGTTGTGATTGTCTTGTTTATCCTTTCAATGTTGGGATTACGATAATGGTAGAGCAAAATAATATTAAAGTTGAATCAGATCGCAGTTATGCCGATTGGGCCGCAATCCTAGCTGGTTCAGCGATTTCGGCTGGTATTGTAGTGGTCTTTACTACATTTGCAGCCGGATTAGGTCTTGGTTCAATAACGGCAGAGGACGGTGGCGATGTCAGTACGACGTGGTTGATAATAACTGCGCTTTTCGCCGTTATTTCTATGGTCGCATCTTATATGCTCGGTGGTTACATAACCGGTAGAATGAGACGTCCAGTTGGAAATGCAACCCGTGATGAAACGACTATTCGTGATGGACTCAATGGTTTGGCTGTATGGGGTATCGGCATACTAATCTCCGGTTTTTTCGCTGCAAGTGCTATCACTGGTGGGGTAAAAGCTGTTAGCAATGTCGCTCACTCAACACTTGAAGCCACAGGTTCGGCCATCGGTGGTACAGCTCAAGGCATTGGTCAACTGGGTGGAGGTCTGATATCCGGGGCAGGAAATGCACTAGCAGGCGCGGCTCAAGGAGCCGGACAAGCAGTAGCGCCTACCCTTGATGAAATGCTTCCTCAGAGCCTTAAAAATAATCCGTTTGATTATATAACCGATAGCTTGTTGCGTAAAAGCGCAGCAAACCCAGAAACAGCAGACTCCCAGATTGGGAATGTGGATAGAGCAACACGACAGGTAACTGGAATTCTGGGGAGCCTTTTGCGAACAGGTGAGATCTCTGATGCCGACCGAACCTGGTTAGTTTCAGAAGTTGCGGCTCAGACGAACTTAACCCAGACAGAAGCCCAAACACGCGTAGATCAATCTATAGCACGTGTGGGACAGCTGCGCGCAGAGGCACAGAAAAAAGTCGAAGAAGCCCAAAAGCAATTTGACGAGTTGAAGGCTAGTGCTGAGAAAACCGTTGCAGATGCCAAGGAAAAAGCGATTGAAGTGGCCGAAAAAGCCCGCGTAGCTTCTATTCTAAGCGCTTTTCTTCTTGCAGCAGCAGCGTTAGTGGCTGCAGCAGCAGCGTATATCGGCGCAATCCATGGCGGTCGCCATCGTGATGAAGGACGCATTTGGAGCGGTCTTGCCTACCGTAAATAGGACTACATCTGTCCTTACCACTTAAGATAATAGCGCATGAATCCTTAAAGTTTAATGCGCTATTTTTTTGTTTTTTGGGAACTTTGATAAGATCTGAAAGTAGGTTTTATGCTTTTTAATCATTGGAGAAAATCAATATTCATAAGCCATAACGATTAAAAATTCCTATCGTTGCCACGCATGGGCACGAACGTTATGCTCTCCGCGTTCCTTATGAAGAATTCAAAAACTCGGTAGTGATGTAAAAATTGGACTTGCCCCGGTAAAATGGAGGGATTTTCTGTTAAATCTTTAGATAACAGGAGAATCTTATGACTAAAACCAAACGCCTTACATTTACGTACGAGTTTAAGAAAGAAGCAGTTCGCCTTATGGAAACGAGTGGCCGGACTCTTCCTTAGGTTGCCAAAGATCTTCGTGTAGGGCTTTCAAGTTTATCGCGCTGGAAGCAGCAATTGCATGATGCGGATCTTATGGGTGGTCCACATCAGGTTGTGACAAAAGATTGGCCCGTTTGCGTTAGAAAAACTAAATTCTGCGGCTGGAACGTGAGATATTAAAACGTGCCGCAACTTTTTTCACGAAAGTGGGAAGTCGATGAAGTACAAACTCATTGATGAAGCGAAAGAGGAGTTCCCTGTCTATCGGGTTAGCTCGGTTTTTTGGTGTGAGTGAAAGAGGTTATTTTGCGTGGCGTGGCCGTCCTGCCAGCCCTCGGCAAAGCAGGGATCTGATCCTGCTGGCGCATATCCGTGCGCAGTTTAAGACATCCAATGATCCTATGGGTCATCACGCATGCATATTGAATCAAATGAAGATGGTCTTAATGTTGGTCGCCATCGTCTTGTGACCTCAGCCCAGCAAGCTCCTCCAGATTTTGGTAAAGCCCAATCCTTGGTAGGAGATGGACAATGAAACGCTCCCGGTTTTCAGACGAACAGATAATCGGGATGATTAAAGAGCAGGAAGGGAGAACGCCCACTGCACAAGTGTGCCGCAAATGTTAGATTAGCAGCGCCCGTTTTTACAAATATAAAGCCTAATTTAGTGGGTAGAGGTTTCCTATGCGCGTAAACTTAAAGCATGGGAAGAAGAAAATGCCAAGCTTAAATAGCTGCTAGAAGAGGCGATTCTTGACAATGCTATTTTGAAAGATATTGCTGCAAAAAAAATGGTAACGCCCGATGCCAAGCGAGACGCAGTTGTTCACATCTGCCAAGTGTATGCCGTGAGTCAGCGTCGGGCGTATGCCGTTTTATGTGTTGATCGATCTAGTGTGCACTATCGTCGTAAGCGGCCTGATGATGCTCATATTCGTGAAGCAATGAAACAAGTGGCCTCCGAACGACAGCGCTTCGGTTATCGGCGTATTCATGTGATGCTAGAACGACAGGGGGCTATCATGAACCTGAAGAAGCTGCGTAGATTGTACAAGCAAGAGAAACCAACTGTGCGCAAGCATGATAGACGCAAACGGGCTCTGAGAACGCGGAGGCCGATAGTTTTACCATCGCGAGCCACTGAACGATGGAGACTGGACTTTATCAGTGATGCCTTCACAGATGGTCGTCGGTTCAGGGTTCTTGCGGTCGTTGATGACTTCACGCGGAAGTGTCTGGCTTTGGTTCTCGACACATCCCTGTCAGACCTGGGGTTGGCACGCGAGCTGGATTATCTGACCAGTCAACTCGGCAAGCCACGAACGATAGTTTCTCACAACTGGACAGAAATCACCAGTCATACCATTCTCAAGTGGTGTCAGGAGACAGGCATTGAATGGCACTAAATCACGCCGGGCAAACCAATGCAAAGCGGGTTTGTCGAAAGCTTTAATGGTAGTTTTCGCGACGAATGCTTGATCGAGACCTTGTTCTCATTGCTGGCTCGGGCACGCACTGAGATCAAAGCATGGAAGGATGATTAAACAAAAACAGACCGTACTCTTCCCTCCGCAATGCTACGCCGAATGAGTTCGCCATAAAATTGGCTTTAGAAAAAAGGGTGCACGTCAAAACCCCGGAAAATCCCACAGCCGGGTGGTCCTAACAAGGGGAGCACGTCAGTATAAACTAAGTCTCTCCTGAAAAATAGAGGAGCATTGGGGTTCAGGTCAATCACCGAATTTTGTTACCTGTTTATTCTCTCCCTAAAGGATTTATCATCGCGTTTGTTCCTCCCGAAAGCTCGTGGAGAGATGAAAAAGACGAAAGCACTGTCATGATTAACGAAATCCAAGGGGTGGCAGGACAGGCGATCACGCGCCTTTCCGTAGAGAAAATGTGTGAGGGAGCTCGACCGTAAATTTAACCTATGAGTAATCTAGTGAACTATTCTCCATTACGGGCGTTATCATACAGTTCTACAAAATTTGAGGAGCCGGCATGGGGAAAATCTTCACCAGATTTAGTGAGGCTGCATCTAGTGCAACTGGACATCATCTTGCATTCTTAGCAGCAGTGATTTTTATTATTGTATGGGCAATTACTGGACCAATATTTCAATTTTCTGACACATGGCAATTGATAGTGAATACATCCACTACAATCGTAACATTCTTAATGGTTTTCCTAATTCAAAATTCCCAGAATCGCGATTCATGCGCGCTACATACTAAATTGGATGAGCTTATTTCCGTCGTTGAAGATGCTAGAGTAGATATGATCGGCATAGAGCATCTACCACTAAAAGACCTCAAAAAAATGAAGCGGGATATAGAAACTGAAGCTGAAGAATAATCCGGAGCCAATCTGAATGAAATGGGTTGTTAAATTAGAGAGGGCTACTTAAAGAGAGAAAGTTATGCCAAAAAAACTTTGGATAATTTATTCTATGGCACCTTAATAGGCATTTATTACGCCGAACGGAAAATCCTTAAAGCGCTTCCGAAAATGGCAAAGGCAGCAGTCGACGAAAAGCTAAAAATAGCTCTTGAAAAGCACCATGAACAGACAGAAACCCATGTTGAATGTCTGCAGAAAATTTTTGAACTTTTCGGTAAACGAGCGCAGGGTAAAACTTGTGATGCCATTGAAGGTATCATCTTGGAAGGGGAAGAGATTATTGATCAGTACAAAGGTAGAGCGGCACTTGATGCCGGCCTTATCTCTGCAGCTAAAGCCGTGAAACACTATGAAATCACTCGGTAAGGAACACTAAAGCGCTGGGCTCGAGAACTCGGTCATAAAGAGATTCATTATATCTTTTATGCAACTATTTAGGAAGAAGGTCAAACAGATAAAGACCTCACCAAGCTTGTAGAGAAAATTTTAAATGCCAAAGCAGCTTAAAATATAGCCCACTATCTTATTAGTGGGCTTTTTAAGGCTCAGAATATCTTCGTTTAAAGCGAGGAGCGTTACGTGCAATCTTTATAATCTTAAAATAAATAAAATTCAGCTACAACAAGCTGTTGGCTCATATATTGATTTAACAGATGGGGCGTCATTTTTATGAAAAATCTATCCGGACTATCCGGCACCAGTATTGCGCAATAATCTAGACGGCGTAGATCTGGGCTTAAGCTGCTGGGGCATGCCAACGCCATCGATTTACATGAAAGGTGAAGCGGATAAAGGCATTACCAATGTGCGGAATACTTCATCCCGCCACTGGCAACGCTGGCTGGGCGTTGCAAACCGGTGCCTTGTTCCCGCAACCTCATTCAGCGAGTAAGCACAGGAGCCAGATCCCAAGATAGGTAAAAAAACCGTTGCAGTGGTTTGCCGTCGATGAAAGCGAACCGCTATTTTACTTTGCAGGCATCTGGACTGAATGGATCGGAGTTCGGAAAGAGGCAGAAGGAAAGCAAAAACACACCTATTTGCATTTCTCACCCGTGAGCCGAATTCAGTTGTCGCTTCCATCCATCCATCCCAGAGCTATGTCAGTTATTCTGACTGAACCGGAAGAATTTTATATGTGGGTGAAAGCCCCTTGGGATATTGCTAAGGAATTGCAGCAGCCATTGTCATCAACAAAATTATGCATATTACATTAAATTAGGACACACATATTAGGGTAATATTCTATCGGTTGATGCGTGTGCTTGAAGAGTACAGCCTTCCCTCCTCCTGTATTTGCCGAAAAGATGCGGTGAAAATTGCATACAATCCGTCCTCATTATAATCCACATTTGAAGAGCCAATCCCCATCAGCCCCATTTTAATCAACCGCGAACCAAATCCTTTAGATTTTGGCGGAGTAACTTTCGGGCCATTTCGCTCTTGCCATTCCAATACGAGTGTAGGGATATCATTTTCAATCTTAATAATCCAATTCACTACGATAAACCCATTCGGCACTGATAGGGATCCGTATTTAATTGCATTTGTGGTTAACTCATTGATAAGCAATGAGGTAGACATAACCCCTTTGGGCCCTATGAAAATCTCAGGTCCGTTTAACGTAATCCGATTTTTAGGAGCCAGCGCTTCAAAAACCGTTGTTATAACCTGCTCTATCGTCCCGTTAGAAGAATTACCTACTCTAAGTATATCATGACCTTTAGCAAGCGCATGGAGTCTTTTAGAGAATACTGGAATAGCCTCTTTAGGGTCGCTTTTTCGAAAGGTTTGATTAGCCAGTGCCTGTACTACACTAAAAGTATTTTTTATTCTGTGTGCTAACTCTGAATTTAAAACAGCCGCATTTTTAACGGCTTCAACCTTTTCTGTCGTCTCAATAACAGTATCTATCATACCTAAAACTTTGCCAGTCTCATCTATGATAGGACTATAGCAAAATGTAAAATAACATTGCTCGGGATAACCATTACGATTAATTATTATTGGGTAATCTTCAATAAAGGTTGCGTTGCCGTTATAGGCATCTACTATCATCGGTTCAATACTTGTCCAAACGTCACTCCAGATTTCCTTGAATGATTTACCCATACAGTCTTGTTTTGCGCCAAGGATAATTTTAAAGGCATCATTATAAAATGTAATGTACTCTTTTCCCCATACAATTGCCTTAGGGAATTGTGAAGCCAGCATTAGTTGTATAGCTGTTTTTAATTGGATAGGCCAGTTCTCCGGTTCACCAAGCGGTGATTTTGACCAATCGAATTCCCTAATATCAGAGGCAGACTCACCGCTATTAGGCAAAAAATAAAGTTTATTATTCAATTGAATCACCAAAAGCGATAGAGGCAGTTATTGTAGTTGCCGTCAAAAGATCGGTCATTTTTACAGGTTAACTTGATCGGCGATAAACTCACGGGGTGAATGATATCCTAAACACTTATGTGGGTGGAGATCATTGTAATGCTCGAACCACAAATGCAATGATTTGATAACGCTTTTTGTGTCCGGGTTTGGATTAACGCTGACATAGTCACGCTTGAAGGTTTTGGCAAGCGCCTCAACCATACAATTTGATTCCAGGCTTCTGACAGGCGTTGTTCTAACCTCCACACCGATATCCCGAGGTAACGATTTTGTAACTTTGGCAGTGAAACAGGCGCCATTGTCGGGTAATCCCCCCTAAAATTAAAGGTATTTCAAAGTAGAATTTTCTCGGTTTAGTAAAACGAGGAGATTTTTATGAAACTGACGAGATTTAAAGAACCGCAAATCCTTTCTATCCTATGCCAAGCCGAGGATGGCGTTCCTGTAGCGGAGCTTTGCCGCGAGCATGGGATGAGCAACGCGTCGTTCTAAAAATGGCGTGCCAAGTATGGCGGGATGGATGCATCGATGATTGCCCAAACAAAGGCATTGGAAGATGAGAACCGACGGCTTAAGAAAATGTTTGCAGAGCTCAGCATGCAGAACGAGTTGCGAAAGGAAGCCCTTGAAAAAAAGTAAACTGGACCATCTCAGCGACGAGAGATGGCCTTAATGGACGTGGAGCGGCGTGGGGTTAGCATTGCACTTGCTTGCCGTACCTTCACGCTAAGCGAGACTTGCTATCGTTACAGCGCCAAACTGAACGACGATAACGAGCAGATCGCTGACCTGTCAATCGGATTACCGAGGGCGAAGAGGAACTGGGACTTCGGCTTGTGCTTCCTTTATCTGCGTACCACCCAAAGGTATCGCTGGAACCACAAGAGGATATACCGCATTTACCGGAAGTTGGAGCTCAACTTACAGATCAAGCCACGTAAACGGTTGAAACGAGATAAACCCGATGCTCTAGCTGTGCCAAAATCTCCCAATATGGTCTGGTCTATGGATTTCATGGCAGATCAACTGGGTGATGGCAGACAGTTTCGACTGTTAAATGTGCTGGATGACTTCAACCGTGAGGGTTTAGGCATAGAGGTGGATTTTTCTCTGCCATCGGAACGTGTCATTCGAAGCGTGAACCAGATCATTGAGTGGCGCGGCAAGCCTTTTTCTATTCGTATGGATAATGGGCCTGAATATGTCAGTGGTAAACTGATGGAATGGGCTAAAAAGCAGGGTATTACGTTGAGCCACATCCAGCCAGGTAAGCCACAGCAAAACGCATATATCGAACGCTATAATCGTACTGTTCGGCATGAATGGTTAGATCAATATATCATGGAAAGCATTGAGGAGGCACAAGAATTCGCTACAAAGTGGCTCTGTGTTGATTTCCGGTAAGAACTGACCCAGTTTTTCCACCGAGAATTGACCCGCCTTTTAATTAATGTTCGGGTTTTTAGTTACGGTCAAGGTTGCTACTTCTCCTTTGCTCGTTTTGGTTCCTGCGCGGAGCTATTTTTGAACCTGAAGCTGTCATTTCCGGTTTCGAGAATGTGACAGTGGTGCGTTAATCTATCGAGCAATGCAGTCGTCATTTTGGCATCACCAAACACACTTGCCCATTCACTGAAGCTAAGATTGGTTGTGATTATGACGCTCGTGCGCTCGTAAAGTTTGCTGAGCAGATGGAATAAAAGAGCGCCACCTGATGCACTGAATGGCAGATATCCGAGTTCATCAAGAATAACGAGATCGGAATAAATGAGCCGGTTGGCGATTTGCCCCGATTTGCCCTGGGCTTTTTCCTGCTCAAGTGCATTCACAAGTTCAACCGTTGAGAAGAACCGGACACGTTTGTGGTGGTGTTCAATCGCCTGGACACCAATAGCGGTGGCGATATGCGTTTTACCCGTGCCGGGTCCACCAACCAGAACGATGTTGTTTGCATCATTGAGAAAGTCACAGCGATGCAGCTGCTGGACCAATGCCTCGTTTATCTCACTGCTTGCGAAGTCAAAGCCGTTCAGATCACGGTAGGCTGGAAAGCGTGCAGTTTTGAGCTGATAGGCAACTGATCTGACTTCACGCTCTGCCGTTTCCGCCTTAAGCAGCTGTGACAGAACTGGAATAGCTGCCTCGAAAGCTGGCGACCCTTGTTCGGTGAGTTCACCAACTGCTTGTGCCATGCCATGCATCTTCAATTGCCGTAACATGATGACGATTGCACCACTCGCTGGATTATGACGCATGACGAGCCTCCGTCTTTCTCAAGGTGTCGTAGCGTTCGACATTGGCCTTGGGTTCATTGTTAAGGGTCAGTGCCTGCGGCGCATTAATCGGGGGTGGAATGAGAGATTTGCCGTCGACCAAACGGTGAAGCAAATTGAGGACATGTGTTTTTGTCGGCACTCCCGACTTCAACGCCATATCGACTGCCATAAGTACGGCCTGTTCATCATGCTGTAAGACGAGGGAAAGGATATCGACCATTTCCCTATCGCCGCCCGGCTTCTTCAACAGATGAAGCTGGAGTGTGCGAAACGCTTCAGGAAGCTCCGTGAAAGGAGCACCATTGCGCAATGCGCCGGGCTTTCGCTGAATGACCGACAAATAGTGCCGCCAATCATAGACGGTTTGACCTGGTGCTTCGTGAGAGCGATTGAAGATGCGTGAATGCTCGCAAATGATCTGCCCTTCAGCAGCGACCACGACACGATCAGGATAGACACGCAGGCTTACTGGACGATTGGCATAAGATGCTGGAACACTGTAACGCGTGCGATCCAAATGAACGAGGCAGGTCGGTGATACGCGCTTGGTATATTCGACAAAGCCATCAAAAGATCGGGAAACGGGCATAAGAGCCTGAACTTCTTCAGCCCAAAGATCGGCTATGCTGCCGCGCATTTTACCATGCGTTGTGGTTGCCCAGAAAAACCTGCAACGCTCTTCCAACCAGTCGTTCAGTTCATCCAGCGAAGCAAATCTTGGAACGGGTTGAAAGAACCGATGTCGTGCATCTTGTACATTCTTCTCAATCTGTCCCTTCTCCCAGCCCGATGCAGGATTGCAGAAGTCTGGTTCAAACAGATAATGACTAGCCATGGCCTGAAAGCGGATATTGACGTCACGCTCTTTGCCTCGACCGACCTTGTCGATGGCTGTGCGCATATTATCATAGATGCCGCGTCGTGGAATGCCACCAAGCACACGGAAGGCATGATTATGGGCATCAAACAACATCTCATGGGATTGTGTGAGATAGGCGCGAACGATAAAGGCTCTGGAATAACTTAGCTTTGTATGTGCTACCTGAAGCTTTGTCCGCTCATTGCCGATAACTGCCCAGTCTTCAGACCAGTCAAATTGAAATGCTTCTCCCGGCTCAAAGCTCAAAGGGACAAACGTACCGCGACCGGACGTCTGGTTGTGTATATGAAGATCGGCCTTCCATTCACGAGCAAACGCCGCAACACGGCTATAAGAACCTTCATAGCCCAAAACGACAAGGTCAGCGTGCAACTGCTTCACAGTGCGTTTTTGTTTGCGCGGTCTACGATCTTCAGACTTTAACCATGCTGTCAATCGGTCAGAAAAAGCATCGAGCTTGCTGGGTCTCTCAGGAGACTGAAACTTCGGCTCAACGCCATTGAGACGCAAGTACTTGCGGATGGTGTTCCGGGATAATCCCGTTCGTCGGGCTATCTCCCGGATTGATAGTTCGTCCCGGTAATGCCAGCGTCGGATAACGCTCAATAATGCCATGTCTATCACTCCATAGCCCTCGCTGTAAAAAACACGAGGGAAAGTTCAAACATGGGTCAATTCTAAATGGAAATATCTGCCCAAACTGGGTCAGTTCTCAGTGACAATCAACACAGTATCGACAAAATCCATTAAGAAAACTGATATCAAAATGCAAAAAAACCAGCCGCGCTGTGACGTAAAATAATGTTGAAAGCCGGAATAGCCTTCCATGTTGTCTGGGAATAGCAAACTACAAGCTAGAAAATGCAAGCTGGCGAAGAAGATAAGGAACAGGTAGGCCTCAAACCTCCACACTAGTGTCTGGTTCAAATATAATTCATACCACCAAAAATGTACGACTGTCAGAAAGGTAAATAATACCCATCCCAAATGAATCAGATATATATTCTGGCGCTGTGGATGCTGAATAATACGACAAACACCCGTTAACAGCCTTGAAATACTTAGACCAAGTACAATGCCGATAATGACGCGTACATGGGTAAAGACTTCTACACTCGAAATATTAACATCCATCCCCCCGCCCCCCCTTTGCAAATCCCCAAAGTGCTTAGAATGACAATTGCGCGCGCGCTTCACTGAGTGAAGCAGCAAAAATAAGAGCATCAATTTTATAGCCAAATTCTAGCAGAAGATTTTCCAGCCTCAAGCGAACCTGCATATCGTCCTCAACGATAAGTACCGGTGCAGGCAAAATGAGATTGACCGCTATTGCACCTAAAGACATAGGTTGGTTCCTCTAGAAGGCCGTAAAGGGTTACAAAATCTAATACAGTTAAATTTAGCCGCATGAAACTTAACGGCTAAATTTATCTACATACAGGTCTCCACATCCCGTTTATTCTTACTCAGTTTAAAACTTTACGCTGAAATTGGCATTGACGCCATTTTGAGTGATACCTGAACCAAACTGTCCTTGATAAGAGACGCCAAGTTTGGAATTTTTCGTAATGGCGAAATCAAGTCCGGCTTCAATCAGTGCGGTATCTTTGCCAATCGGACTGCCCGATGTGGTGAAAGCATTAGACCCTGCGGCAAAGCTCGCCGTAGACGACGGGATCACATCGCCAAATGCATGCCGCCAACCAAGATCAGCGCGTGCGGTTGTCAGTGTATTACCAAGCTCGAAGCTGGTTGAGAGACGCATGCCGAGGGTTGAGAGGGTTGTGTCCATCGTACCGGATTGTACGCTGAGCGCTGCACCATTATGACCTGTTTCTGTAAAACTGTCCGTTCTGACATTGACATAGGCAAGATTGGCATAAGGCTCGATGATCGCGCGCGGGCTGAGATCATGCTTATAGCCCAACTCGCCAAACACCTGAAACGTACCGCCATTGTAATCAGCGGATAGCTTGTCGGAATAGCCATTAAAAGCAACCGAGCGGCTCATCTCGATATTGTGCCAGGAATAGGAAAGCCCTGAGCGGAAACCGATGGAACCTTGGCCCGTCGCCCATTCAGTGCCCGCATAAGCACCAAGAGTATAATTATCGCTGGAACCAGATGAAGAAAGGCTTGGTGTTTTAAAGGTTGAACGGCTGTATCCGGCCATAAGACCCAAGCGCCAACTATCATAAACATCACCGTCAATACCGGTGATGAACCCACCAATGGTCGACTTGGTGCGTGCGGCATTATCTGTAGCAGATTGTGTAGCCCAACTGCCGAATGCTGCCCCCCATGCGGCATAGCGCTGAAGATCATCAGCATTAACCGGCGCAACATGATCAATGGCATTGCCTGCCGGACTGGTTTTAGCTGCCGGACCATAGGCCATCACAGACACCGGATTAACCGGTGTACCGCCAAATACCTGAGACAGGCGATTACTGACCGATGTCCGGGTGATGCCACTGGCATTGAGCAAAACGCCACTTGCGGATGCATAGGCCTCACCACTTAGCTGCGGCAGGCTTGAGCGAATGGTTGAGCCGTCAGGTGCAGAAAAATCCAGTGCTGCGAGCAATGGTTTAAACTCTGCCGCAGCATTAGTGGCGAGACTATCCAATGCAGCGCCAACTTCACGGTCTTCACTATCTCCCGCATATTGCGAATAGGCATTCGCATCACGGCTCAATGACACCGTATAAGACAGATTACCATTATCTGTCGCACTCGCGTTAAGTGTCGGTGAGCTCAATGTGGTGCTAACATTTGTGAAGTTACCACTCACTGCGCCCACTTGTAACCACTCGTTTGAAGTGACGGTGAAACCATCACGATAATAACCGCGATCAGGTGCAAAGCTGATCGTGCCATTAAGACCAGCACTACCGTTTACAATTAGGCTGCTGATGTCAGACTGATCATTGAATGCGAGTTGCAAGGTGCCGGTAGCTGACTGAGCATAATTTCCGTCAATCGTGATTGTTGCTCCAGCAACAGAAGGATTTAATATCCCGCTATTGCGGAACTGCTGGGCTGCATCTATCTGGTAAATCCCTTGACCGGAAAGCGTTGCTGCTTGCGCCACACCGACATCAAAGACTTGATGGTTGCCGGTCAGCAGTGTTGTGCCGCCATCAAGATGCAGCGAAATATTCTTGCCCTTGATATTGCTACCGTAAGCCAGTCTGAAATCCGTATCCGCTGTGCCAGTCGAATTCCCTTGTGCATCAGCCTTCAAGCCGAAACTCAGCTCCGTCAAACGCAAATTGCCATCATCATCTTCTTCTGCATACTCGGAAATAATATCACCAGTGATGCTGGCACCCTGCATGACATTGATCTGTCCCACCAAGGCATTTTCAGACATGAAGATTGCAGCCTTGTTACCTGCAACACGGCCGGTCAGATCGAAACTTGAAACAAGTGGGCCATTCACTTCATTCAGAGCCGTTTCATAATAATCGGGAAAATAACTTTCTAAATCTAGTTTTCCCGAGGTTACAAAATAAGAACCGCGATATTCATTGTTGTCACCTAGTGAATTATGGCCAAAGTCAAAACTGACCGCGATACCATTTTCACCCAGTGCTTGCACATCACCACGTTGCGTCAGGGTGTGATTTTTTCCGTAAGCAAACAACACACCAAGACCGTTCTCACCGTTGGCGTGAACCCGTGTTCCGGGCAAAATAGTCATCGTATTGCCGATACCATCGACACGAATACCTGCACCGCCCGCCCCTGCGGATAGCAAATCTGCGCGTTGGGCAATTATATTGCCACTTCCATAGATATGAAGACCGAGCCCCATGGTCGCGGTGTTATAGCTGTTGGGGATATAGGCAGTGCCTTCACTATTGCGAGCGAAGAAGGGATTATCATTGATCAAGGTAATGCCATCATTATAGACCGAGTAGCCAAACAGGTTACGGCGATCAATTGAGTAGCCAATATCTTGTAAGGCTGCGAATTCAGCCTCCATCAGCGACATATAATTTGAATATTGTTGATGGCTCATCATACTGTTCCTAAGCTCAGTATGCGAAAACGGGTCGTCCTTATAGCCAGGCACCAGATTTGAATCAACACGCACAGGAACACCCGGCATGGCACCATTGAGCACTGCATCTACATTCGACCCTGTAAAATAAGCAAATCCGTCATCGGCATCAAATGTATCAGCTCCTGCCGCAGCGGGTTCACAAAAATTGCAAATAATCGTTTGATCAGGTGCGGCAGCCTTGCCATTGCTATCAATCAGATGACTGGTCCAGGCATTCAGAACAGGTGCAAACTTTGCCTTAACAGGGTTGTTACCTGATTGTTGAGAATAGACTGTTGCGGATATTCCGAGCGCATGGGCTACTTCATGCATGAGCGTACTGGTCATATCGACCTTAGGGGTTTGGATCAGTTGTGATGGGACAAAGGGCTGCTCCCAATCCCAATCCATTTTTCCTATCCCGATTATCCCGTGCGCTCCGTCCAGCAAGCGCTCCGGGTCGATCACACCATTATTCAGAGCGGAATTTATAAGTGAGCCTGCACCATGGACTTGTCCCGCTTTATTTCCGCCTCATCATCTCTTTTCGGCTGTTATACGTTCGAATTGTGCGGGTGATACTCCTCCGAGCGTGGAATGCCTTCTGCGTATGTTGTAAAATCCATTGATGTATTTGAAAAGCGCATCGGTCAGCTGTTTTCGTGTTTGCCACGAATGCCGCCAAATTAGCTCTGCCTTCAATGTTTTGAAGAATGTTTCTGACACAGCATTATCCCAGCAGTTTCCTTTTCCACTCATTGAGACTTGGAATTGGAGCTTCCTCAGCCGTTTTTGATATTCATGAGCACAGTATTGACTGCCGCGATCTGTATGATGAATGCAGCCGGGTTCTGGGTTGCGCAAAGCAATGGCTCTGTTCAATGCCTGTAATGCAAGATCTTGTTTCAAACGATCGCTAATAGCCCAACCCACAACGCGCCGTGAATGAAGATCAATTATGACAGCCAGATATAACCATCCTTCGCGTGTCCATAAGTAACTGATATCCCCCGCCCATTTCTGATTAGGTTTGTTGGCTGAGAAATTCTGATCCAGCAAGTTAGGCGCTATATTGAAAGTATGGTTGCTATCAGTTGTCACCTTATATTTGCGTGTTCTCACTGCACTAATGTTGTTTTGGCGCATCAAACGCCCAATACGTCGATGCCCGACAGATAATCCAATACTTTTCAGCTCTTGCGTCATGCGGGGACGACCATAAGATTTAAGGCTAAGATGATATTGCTCTCGAATATGCGCGAGAAGCACCATATCCTGTCTCTGCCACTTGCTTAATGGCCGTTTGCGCCAGGCACGATAACCACGTGATGTAACGCCCATAATCTGGCACAGTCGATGGATTGGAAACTGACTACGGTGCTCTTCGATGAAAGCAAATCTCATTTGCTTTGCTTCGCGAAGAACACGGTGGCCTTTTTTAAAATTTCCCTCTCCTCCAGAAGTAGGCAGTTCTCTTTACGCAAGCGATTATTTTCTCTTGCCAAATCAATATCGTTAGCGGGAGGTATATCTCCAGGGCGAGAACGCTGTATCCATTTTGATAGCGTGGAAAGGCCGATGCCCAAATCGGACGCTACCTGGCGGCGAGTAAGACCACTTGTGAGTGCAATGCGAACAGCTTCGCGTCGGAAATCGTCAGTATGTAAGGCTGTCATAAATCTTCTCCTTAATGACTAATAGTCTATTCAAGGAGGCGGCATCAAAACGTGACAAGTCCAAAATGTTATAAAATCTTAAGCCATTACTCACCTATTTACGCTGACTACCACGATAGGCTTTTTGATCAAGATACGCACAGGCTCTCCTATAGGAGAGTCAAAAGCACGAAATTTTATATACGCAGAGCTTAGTTCTGCATTTTTTTCATCTGTTCGCACATGGTCCAATCCAGACCCCCTGGCGCTGACCGCCGGAGAGTTCGCCCACCATCCGTCCGGACAGGCCCGTGACGCGGGTGGCTTCCTTATCGGCCTTTGGCCATTACCGCAGGAACGACTGATGCGGATAACGGCCACGTGAGATGAGATCCACAATCGTGATACCTTCAGGTGCGATCGAACTTTGCGGCAAAAGACCAAGCCGCCGTGCGATTTCCTTTGCAGGAAGGTCAATTATGCTTTTACCGTCGAGGATCACTTGGCCTGATGTAGGTGTTAGCAGGCGTGGCAAGGCTCGAAGCAGCGTAGACTTGCCGCAGGCATTGGGACCAACGATCACGATGAAAGAGTCATCCGGAACGAAACCGAGGCAAGACCAATAAATCCTTGGCTCAGAGTAATTTTATACCCTGAGTATTATGAGCATAATGAATTAGTGCTTCGTGCATTGAAACATATACACATTCGATTGGTTTAAAAGTCGTACTGACAGGGCTCCCATCCGTATGACGGATTTCAACACTGGCAAGCGGACCATCATTTGTTTGACTTGGAAATGCAAAAATATTGGTGACCTGACTTTGTGGCGTCTCCATTGAAGCCACAAGTTCCAGAAGAGCCTGTTCATAAAACATTTGCTTAGCAATGTCTGGCCATCCTGGCGCAGTATCAGCATCCTTGGCTGCGTAGTATTTTGCATCTACAATCGTGAGATCAGTTTCATTCTCAAGTATAATGTCTGTTTGCATGCCTCGGCTGCGTGAATCGTGTTTACTGCTCCCTTTCAGGATATAGAAGGGTTTTGGCAAGATGCTGTTCCAGTTTCGTCGGGTGTCGTATGGTGATCTTACAATGGTTTCACGCAGCATGGTTTCCCAAACCGAGTGAAAGCCACTCACTCCGAAAACAAAAGTACCATTTGACGATTTGCGCGTTTCACGAAGGTAAAAACGTAGATATTTTGCCAGAAATATCGATCGGGACGAGTATAGTGACGGTAGCAGTGTATCCAGCTTACTAGTCCATGAAGTTCGTGGAAACGGCGGATTGGGGCATAACCGCAATTCCTGTGTTCGACCGTATGTTCCTCTCAGCCACCAACCATGAGCAAGGTGGATTTCCCGAAGAACAGCGGCCTGAATACGAGCGAGAAGTGTGTCAGAACTTTTGATGGCACGGTTTGTACGAATGTCCGTAAAAACAGGATGCCCCTTGTGGTCGGGCATAGCCATTTCACGCTTGATTGTATTTCTCCAATCTGGCTTTCCCGAGTTTCTGGTCTGTCGACGGATACGCTCTGCATATAGACCATGATCTCTGAAATCATCTGACAGACGTTTGATAACTGAAAGCATCCCCGGATTGCCTGTGTCGCCATCATCCTCAAAGTCCCTAAGTGACGTTTCTGCGCCAAACCTGGCGAGTGCTTTCATGGACAGGCTTGCGGTTTGCAAATCAATGACCGGATCCCCAGTTTTCGCTTCTCTCGGTAGAAATATTACCGGACCTTCTTCCGGGTGATAGATCAGGCCACAAAAGTGCACTGTCTTGTGTTCACCTATACGCCCTATACCCCACTCACTCATCGCTGAAAGTATTCTGTCAGCATGCTGCTCAAGGACAGTGATAAGATCTCGATCCGAAAAGAATAGAGGGAACTCAGCTCGCGTCATGGTCCGTCTTTTCCGGTTGTCCGGCTTTACCATCCGAGGCAGCGTTCAGTAGTGCTAGAAACCGGTCCGATAGAAATCTTCGCCCGGCACTCGCTTCAACCACGAGATCACCATAAGTTTTCACCTTGCCGTTCACTCCCGAGTCAAACACTTCTTCACGACCTTCATGGCGCAACAGGTCATCCCAGAGGTAGAGCAGGACTTTTTCCGGAATACCTATACCGTTCAACTCGTCGCGCTTCACAAACCACTGTCCCAACAACCGGTCTTCAGCGATGTCCAGTGTATGACTGGCCGTAAGATAATCTTTCAAAAGTTTTGCAAACTCACGCCAGGAGAGCACATGTGAATTACTTGCAGCATCAATGTAGGAAATTTCCCCTTCTGGCCCTTTTTCATAATCCAGAGGGAGATACTCCTGCCGCCACCGCCGTCTGAAGGCTGTGTCGATGGGGTAAACACCCTGATCGGCACTATTCATGGTGGCATAAATAAAGAGGTTTGATGGCAAAAGAAGCGTTCTGTACTCCGTGCCAGTTTCTTTGCTAAGCCACTCCTTACTTTCCCGCGATGGAAAATTCACATCATACTGGCCGTGACCGTTTTCATCACGGTCAAGCAGGAGAAACAAATCACCGAATACCGCTGCGGCCGCAGCACGGTTCAGCTCCTCAATTACAAGGAAAACCGGCTCTTCAAGAGTTTTGAATGCCTCTGCGAGTGCTTCCATAAAAGGCCCGGGTGAAAATTCGTATCTGACGTTATTACCATCCATATGTGGCTTAAGGCAGCCGAAAAAATCACTATTCTGAAGGTCAGGATGAAAAACAGTTCTGAAAGCTTTTTTCCCTGCTGCACTGACAATCGTATCAACCCGGTTGGATTTTCCTGTACCAGGAGCTCCGTAAAAAATAACATTTTCGCCATTAACGGACGAAAGTTTTTCAGGCTGGGATGCTGATGGGACACCAGTCACCAAATCAGCTCCGAACCCGGCTTGTTCGATTGCCCTGATCAAATTGACACGACCGGCACTAGCGGCAGCAACTAACCCGCCAGTTTTAAGGACTGCAGACTCCTGCCAATCGGTCGAGCGGTTCAGCTTACGCCCGATAGTACCATCTTCCCTCCGCATTCCGCTCCAGTCAGGATCAGTAACAAATTTGAGAATTCTCTCTTTGTTTATTTCATCAGAGAACACACTCCCGACACTTTGCAAGAATGTGTCTCTGTCATCAGAGTTAGCTTTAGTTTGCCAGTCTTCACCTGGCATCAACCCGAAAAAACCGGCTCCATCACCCGTTCTGCTCGTAAACCCCATATCCTTGGCAAGACTATCCAGAGCCTTTGCGTAAGCGTCAAGCGCACGCAAATTATCTGCCAGAATAGAAAGAGCGGGCATTTCCTGAATACTTATATGCCGTGTTTGTTCGCCGGTTTTAATAACAAAAGAGTGCCCTCCTACAAGAGCAATCGAGTGTTTAGGGTTTAAGGTTTTATATGCGGCAATTAAGGCATCTATTTTTTGAGGGCTTACTGCAACCTCCTGATCAGGATCAATTCCACTAAGCTGCGTTTTGCATTCAGCAATTACCTCTGCCAGATCAGGCAATATTCCGGAGTCAGTCATTGGATACCCTTAAATAAGAATCTCCGACAACTTATAGGGTGTATTTTATTTTTGCCAGTCGTCTTTAACCTCTGACCTCAAGCTGTATCTCTGCCGATACCAATGCTTCTTTAATGAATAATTCCAGTTGCTCCTCCGGCAAGCTTAATTTCTTGGAAACAGCGCATTCCCATATAATAAGAACTTTCCAGCCGGCCTCCTGCAATACAGCATAATTACGTATATCCCGGGCTATGTTGCTTTCAATTTTGCTGGCCCAGAATTCCGGGTTGGTCTTGGGTGGGCGAAACAGATAACAATCTGTATGCCCGTGCCAGTAACAACCGTTAACAAAAATAACCGTACGCCATTTGGGCAGCACTATATCCGGCTTACCTGGTAGTTCTTTATAATGAAGGCGAAACCGGTAGCCTAGACGGTGAAGCAGGCGACGAACGATAATCTCCGGCCTAGTATTTTTCCCCCGAATGCCGGACATCATCGCACTTCGCTTTTCGGGGGAAACGATATCTGTCACGCTCTATCCTGTGATATAGGGCTTCATCTCGGCGGCAATGGCCTCGATGACCGGTACGGAGACAGAATTTCCAAACTGTCGGTATGCTTGACAATCGGAAACGGCATCAACGTTGAATTCCTTCGGAAACCCTTGAAGTCTTGCACACTCGCGTGGCGTCAATTTTCGCGGATTTTTCCCGATGTCACTCTGATCGATCAGAATTTCACTGCCGTCTTTGTAATAGCGCGCACTGATTGTGTTGGTATAAGGACTGTCTTTCGTAAACACGCTGAAACCAAAGCCGTTCCCCTTTTTTTTGTGCTCTGCTAGCCGCCGCACATGTCCTGCTAATAATCTATCAGAGATGGTATATTTCGGATCAACGGATGCATTGCTGTCCAGAATATCTCCAACACAAGTTGTACATGTGATCATCGCTAGCCGATTAAAGATGTCCGTGCAAATATCAGCTTCATCAGCTGCAGCAATCTGATCTCGATCAAAACCTATAATATATATACGCTCCCTGTTTTGGGGAACACCAAAGTTAGCAGCCTTCAGCACATGATAGCCAACGCGATAATTCAGTTTGGCCCCGAGAGATTTCCGAGCCTCCTCTGACATAGGTACAGTTTCCGGAATTTCCGGAACAGTGGTCCCCTCAAGAATTGACAGGATAGTTTCCAGTGTGCGTCCCTTGTCATGGCCTTTCAACTGTTTGACATTTTCCAACAAAAAGGCTTTGGGACGGTGGTAGGCTAAAATGCGCTGTATCTCAAAAAACATGGTTCCGCGCGTATCGTTGAAACCCTGCTTTAATCCCGCTTGAGAGAAGGCCTGACAAGGAAAACCGGCAAGCAGAACATCATGTGGCGGTATATCTTTTGCCGCGATTTTGGTTATGTCACCTTGCGGAACCTCGCCATAATTTGCTGCATAGGTCTTTTTTGAAAATTTGTCCCACTCTGACGTGAAGACACAATGCCCACCCTGTTTTTGAAACGGATAACGGATTCCACCAATACCTGCAAACAGATCAATGAATGAAAAATCAGCACTTTCAGGATCAAATGTATAAGGACTACGAAGGAGTGCCGTATCAGGAAGGTTCTCAATCTGAGCGCGCTTGGCTGGAGTAGGTAAATGCTCACTCAGTTCCCATCCGCGTATCGTTCTCTCGCCTGTCTCCGGCATTCCGAGGAGCTCTGCAAAAGCCTTCTGTGTCAAGCCCAGACCTTCACGCTTCTCTTGTACCCATGCTCCGATATCTAACATCATCTTCTCCTTCTGACCCAGGCAATACCAGGATTAATTGGCCGGGTCAACAGCAGGATAAGTTGATTGGAAAATTATTGATGATGGAGTTTAAAAATACCCTTGCCAGATCACTGTTTAATTACAGTGTTGATTACTACTGAGAACTGACCCAGTGGGGTGCGGACGAAAATTTGGACTATTCAGGAGATAGTTCATGTATACTTACGAAGAACGGATGCGAGCGGTAGAGCTCTACATTATGCTGGGCAAGCGCGTGCGTGCGACCATCCGCGAGCTGGGATATCCGACGAAGAATACCTTGATGGGCTGGTATCGCGAATACGAGCGCAGTCAGGTTTTGCCGAGAGGGTAGGCACCGCGCTCGCCAAAATTCTCGAAAGCCGTGAGGCAGGTTGCCCTGGTGGACTTGCACCGATTGTATTCCGGTCAACTGCTCATATTATGCGGCTTTTTTCTCGAACGCCACCGGCGATTTCCAGCCGAGCGTTAAATGTCTTCGACGTGGATTATAAAAGCCATTTATATATTTGAAGATTGCAATCTCAATATCTCGCCTTGTTTGCCAGTGTCTGCGCCAAATCAACTCTACCTTTAATGATTTAAAGAAGCTTTCTACTGCGGAGTTATCAAAACAATTACCTTTCCCGCTCATGGATGACAGTAATTGGTGTTTGAGCAGTAGTTCCACTGTCACCATGACGGGTTTATTCTCGATGAGCGGCCCCAGTTTAAGCTTTGCCATGATCAATTCCTGTAAGGTTCGAGCACAAGGTCGCGGGTAACGATAACCCTGACCGGAAAACCCGGTCGGACAGTTAATGTCGGTGAAACCTGCAATTGGCGCTGGACGATCTGCTGTCCGGCCTGATTGATAGTGTTTTGCGCACCGTCACGGATGGCGCGGATCAACCGGTCTTCGTCACTGGTCGCCAGTTCCGCGCCGATGCCAAGCAGCGTGGATAGCCCGGCAGCCTTCATCAGATCCCACCAATGGTAATCGACGCCATCCTCAAGACCGGCATAACCACTTGCATCCGCTCCGGGCTGGCGTTCCAGCACGATGGAGCGGCCGTTGGGCAAGATCAGGCGGTTCCAAACGAGCAGCACGCGGCGCTGACCGAAGGTTACGCCGGCATCGTATTGGCCAATGATGCGTGTGCCCTGCGGGATCAGCAGCAAGCTGCCGGTCGGGCTGTCATAGACGGGTTCCGTGACCTGCGCGGTGATCTGGCCAGGCAGATCAGAGCGGATGCCGGTGATCATGGCGGCCGGAATCACGGCCCCCGCCTGAAGGATATAGGGTGATGCAGGCGCTATAATACGATCCGCTGCGACCGTTTGCCGATCGACCGGCCCGTTGAGAAACGTCGTATGCCGATCCTGTGACGCCACGCCTCCGGGCTGTCCTGAGAGGACTCGACCAGCCAGACTCGGACTGGCTGTACCGGGAGCGGTTCCAGGTGAGGTCCGGAAAAAGACGCGGCTAACGCGCGCGGCCTCTTCCTCGGCAAGACGGCGCTCCTCTGCCGGATCGGCAGTCGTCGACGTCACGATCACGGGTGACGCAACCGGCTGTCCCCGGTTTTGCGCGTCAAGGATCGGACCGCCGAGATCGCCGGGTAGAGCCAGCCCCAAGATCGGACCGGTATAATCGCGCGGCAGATCAGACAACCCGTCAGCCGTGGCTCGGTTCTCAGTTGAATAGAGTTCTGCCCCACCATCACCAGGATTGCGGGTCTGAAGTGCATAGATCAGAGCCCCGCCGACCCCGAGCAGAGCGACGGCTGCGACACAGGCGAGCATCTTGCGGGACAGTCGGGTGACGCTCGGCGGCTCGGCACGCAGGCGCATGGGCGCAGCATTCGTGGTCGTGTTCTCTGTCATGACGACGATCCTCCCTGGTCTGCACTCTTCTGCTGCGGCACCGCGGCCTGCCGTTGTTCGACGCGAACGATCCTGACGGTTTGCTGCTGCTTGCCGCTGCCAAGCCGCAGCACGGCCGCGCCGAACAGGCGATCCACGATCAGAATGTTTTGATGGACACGGCTATTGACGATCTGCGGCTCGCCATTTGAGCCCAGAACGAAGATCGGCGGCATCTCGCCCTGCACGATGCCGCGAGGGAAGACGACATAAACGCGGCGACCATCATCGAAGACGGAGATGGGCCGCCATGGCGGACTGTCTCCAGTCAGGGCGTAGCGATAATTGCGAGCGGCCTCGTCTGGAATGACGGGTGCGGCCGGAACGGTCTGGCGCTGACCCACTGGGCGCGCGGGATAGACCCATGCGATGGCAGGCATATAGAGCGCTTCGCGCGAGCGCAGTTCGATCATGTAGGTGCGCCGGTCGGTCGTGACCACAAGGTTGGTCGAAATGTCAGGCCGCGTCGGCTTCACGAGGATATGGACGCGGCGGTTAGCCCCGCTGCCGCTCTCCGTGTCACCTATGATCCACCTTGCGGTATCTCCGGCCGCAATCGGCCCCGCGCCGGTCAGGCTTTCACCCGGTTCGAGCGCGATGGTCGTGATCTGGCCCGGCGCGGCATAGACCTGATAAAGCGCGCCTTCGGACCACGGATAGATCTGGATCGAGTTGTAATAGCCCTCGCGCCGGGGCTCGACGCGGGCTGCGGCATTGGCACTCTCAACGCGACCAGAGGGTGTTCCAGCGGCTTGTCCACCACGAGCCACCGTCCATGGCGGGGGCGTGTGGAGTGGACCCGGTCGATCATCGGTGACAGCGGCTTGCACCACCGGCAGCGCTGGTACATCAGTATCGTAACTGAACTGCGGCACCTTGTTGGTTGCGCAGCCGGCCATTACTGTGGCGGACAAGAGCAAGACCGCCAATCCGGACTTTTGGAACATCTGTGTCATTGGCTCATCTCCCGCGACCACGAGATTGCATTGACGTAGATACCGAGCGGATTGGCTTTCAGCCGCTCGGTATCACGCGGGGTCTGGATCGCGATGGTCAGGATCGCACTCCATCGTTCGGTAGTTGAAAGCTGACCATTTTCGTAATGCCGCTCGATCCAGGCGACGCGGAAGCTGTCCGGCGAAGCGCGGATGACGCTGGAAACCTCGACGGCTACAGCCACTCGGCCAACCTTGGTGAACGGGTCATTAGCGCGGGCATGGTCGTTGAGCGCCGCCGCGCCGCGATCCGTCGTCCATTCGTAGGAGCGAAGCCAGTTCTGGCGGACAATGATGGCGTCGGCGGGGATCGCGCGAACCTGCTCGATGAAGCGGCCGAGATGCCATGCGATCTGCGGGTCGGTCGGTCGATAATCAGCCACAGCTGGAGCAACGGTCAGAGCCTGGCCGAGATTATCGACCTGCACCACCCATGGCACGACGGTTCCCCGCGCCGACTGTAGGACAAGGGCGGCGGCGAAGCCTGCCGACAGGATCAGCGAGCCGAACGCCATATTGCGCCAGTTCTTCGCCTGAACGCGGGCCGAGCCGATGCGCTCATCCCAAACTTGCGCGGCCTTTTGATAAGGGGTCTCGGGTTCCGGCGACTTGCCGTAATGCGTCGATGGTCGCTTAAAAACACTCATGAGCGGTCACTTTCGGATAGATTAATGGTTGAGCCGGAGCCACGACTGTCGCCGGAACGCACGGTATGGGCGGCCATGGTCACGCCTTGATTGACACCCGGACCGCGCTGCATGCGCTGCGCCCAGGCGGGCGAGCTGCCGTTCGGGGAAGACGATGCGGAGGCAGGTGCAGCGGTCGGTGCAGCACTTGAACCACTGAACGTGCCTGCGGTGGACGTGCCGCCTGTCGCGCCAAAGCTTGCGCGCGCGCCGTCGCTGAAACTGGACTTGACGCTCTGGCTGGCGCGGGATGCGGCGCGCTTGAGGGGCGAGACGGCTGCCGATCCTGCTGCACGGGCAACGCCCCCAACACCGGAGGCAAAGCCTGATGCGCCGCTCTGACCGATCGAGCCGAGACTATAGGCAGCTGATGTTGCACCCGCAGCGGCTGCGCCACCGCGAACGGCTGCGGCTCCGCCAGACAAAACGGCAGCTCCACCCTTTGCGGCCATTCCAACAGCAGCGCCACCGGCCAGTACCATGCCGCCTGCCGCAAGGCCCGTGCCAACAGCCGCGCCTGCACCGAGTTGCGGCCCGCCGCTGACAAGGCCGGACGCGATGCCTGGGCCAAAAATACCGAGACCGAGCAGCGACAGCGCGGCCAGCACGATCGCCATGGCGTCATCGATGCTCGGGGTTGCTCCTCCGAAACCCGCCGTAAACTGTGAAAACAGGGTGGAGCCAATGCCGATGATGACGGCGAGTACCAGCACCTTGATGCCGGAGGAGACGACATTGCCCAGCACACGCTCGGCCATAAAAGCGGTCTTGCCGAACAGACCGAACGGGATCAGCACGAATCCGGCCAACGTCGTCAGCTTGAACTCGATCAGCGTGACGAAGAGCTGCACAGCCAGAATGAAGAAAGCGAGGATGACCAGTGCCCAGGCGAACATCAGGCAGGCGATCTGGATGAAATTTTCAAAAAAGGACCAATAACCCATCAAGTCGGAGATGGAATCGAGCAGCGGGCGGCCCGCATCGAGACCGGTCTGTGCAACGCGGCCGGGCCGCATCAGATCGGCGGCGCTGAAACTTGTTCCTGACGCCTGAAGTCCGAGACCGGCGAAGCTGTCGAAGATGATCTGCGCCAAGCTATTCCAGTTGCCAATGAGATAAGCGAAGACGCCAACGAACAGCGTCTTCTTGACCAGCCGTGCGATGATGTCGTCATCCGCACCCCAGCTCCAGAACAGCGCCGCCAGCGTCACGTCGATGACGATCAGCGTGGTGGCGATGAAGGCAACCTCACCGCCAAGCAGGCCAAAGCCAGAATCGATGTAGCTGGTGAAAACGCCCAGGAATGAATCAATGACGCCTGTGCCGCCCATGGGTCATCGCCCTTCGCTGGATTGTGGTGCTGAGGGTGCAGGTGCGCGGCCAAGAAAGCGGTCGCGGGATTCTGCCCAGGTGGCGAGACAATCGGGATTGCTTACGGCCCTCTGCCCAAGCTGCTGGCAGCGTCGCAGACTGTCGCGCAGCGGGTCAAGAGTCGGCTGAAGCGCCCGCGCCGGGAGGGTCTGCACCGGTTCTTCTTTGCGGGTCACCTCGATCACTGTAGCGGTGATGGCGATGGCAACGAATATGATCGCGCTCAGCTGGGCCAACGTCTTGCCGTCCATGGGACGCCCCTCCCTCTTGTTATTTGTTGCCGTTGTTGAACATCTGCGCATTGCCGGGCTGGTAGCCGGTGCCGGGCGTCAGGAAACGCTGGCGTTGGACCCGTCCCTGTTCGGCTGCAGTTACCCGCTCGGCGTCACCGAGCGCCTCCGCTCTGCCATTCGCCGACATCACCGCGATCAGGTCGGAAAGCTGCTGCGACTGGAGGGCGAGAAGTTGGTTACCGGCTTGCGTGGCTTGCAGCGCGCCGGCGGCATTCTGGCTCTGGCCGACGAGCGCGGACATCTCTGTGCGATTGCTGTCGATATTGCCGACTACGCCAGCCTGTACACGCATAGCGTCCTGCAAACCGCCGACTGTGTTCTGCCAGCGCGCCCGGGCGTCGGTGACGAGTTGCTGGTCGGTGGCTGAGAGCGAGACATTGCCGTACTGGCTTTGGAACATCTGGTCGATGTTTTGCACGTCGAAGGCGATGTTTTGCGCCTGTGCCAAAAGCTGCTGCGTGCGCTGGACGGATTGCTGAATCTGCTGGAGTGAAGAATGCGGCAGGCTTGCAAGGTTCTGAGCCTGATTGATGAGCATCTGCGCTTCGTTCTGAAGCGAGGTGATCTGGTTGTTGATCTGCTCGAGCGTGCGCGCGGCGGTGAGCACGTTCTGGGCAAAATTCGACGGGTCATAGACGATGCGGCCAAAGCCGAATTGCGCATGGGCAGGTTTCACCAGCATGGGTGAGAGAGCAACGGGAACGGCGAGCGCTAACGCAAGGGCCGAGGCGTTCGTAAAGCGGAACATGGGAATACGGATCATGGCAGGGTCTCCTCTTCTTGGGGGCTATCAGGTGCGATCGGCGCGGCGACTTCCGTCCACTCAGTCAGATTGGCGAGATTGGTGAGATCGGGGATGAGGTCAGCGGCCCAATCGACACCGCGAAGGCGCAGCCACTGGTCAAGGAATCCATCGCGACCGTGCTCAGTGAGGATGCGCTCGATGTCGGTCTGATCAGATTTGGAAGATGCGGCGCAGAGCGCGAGCCCGACTTGCGCCAGACCGAGATCGAACAGCCGATTGCCTCTGCGGCTTTGGCAGTAATAATCCCGCTTCGGGACGGCACGTGCGAGGATTTCGATCTGGCGGTCATTGAGACCGAAGCGGCGATAGATGGCCGTGATCTGCGGCTCGATCGCGCGTTCGTTCGGCAAAAGCAGCCGGGTCGGGCAGCTTTCGATGATTGCAGGCGCGATGGCGGAATTGTCGATGTCCGACAGCGACTGCGTGGCGAAGATGACGGAAGCGTTCTTCTTACGCAGGGTTTTGAGCCATTCGCGGAGCTGGCCAGCGAACCCTTCATCGTCCAGCGCCAACCAGCCCTCGTCGATGATCAGCAGCGTCGGGCGGCCGTCGAGACGGTCGCCAATGCTATGAAACAGATAAGCGAGCACGGCCGGGGCGGCACCTGTGCCGACCAATCCCTCGATCTCGAACACCTGTACGTCGGAACCGCCCAGATGCTCGGTTTCTGCGTCGAGCAACCGACCAAAGGCACCGCCGACGCAATAGGGTCGCAGCGCCTGTTTCAGGTCGTTGGACTGCAACAGCACGGCAAGGCCGGTGATGGTGCGTTCCTCCACTGGCGCGGTGCTCAGCGATGTCAGAGCAGTCCAGAGATATTCCTTCACCTCCGGCGTTACCGACACTCCCTCCCGCATTAGGATCGCCACGATCCAGTCGGCGGCCCAAGCGCGCTCATAAGTGTCATGGATTTTTGCGAGCGGTTGCAGCGAGACAGAACTATCCGAACCTTCGGTCAATCCACCGCCAAGATCGTGCCAGTCGCCACCCATGGCGAGGGCTGCGGCCCGGATACTGCCGCCGAAATCGAAGGCGAAGACCTGGGCATCTACATAGCGCCGGAACTGCAAGGCCATTAGCGCCAGCAGAACCGACTTGCCCGCGCCTGTCGGGCCTACGACGAGCGTGTGACCGACGTCGCCGACATGAAGAGAAAACCGGAACGGGGTCGAGCCTTCGGTCTTGCCGAAGAGCAGCGGGGGCGCACAGAGATGCTCATCCCGTTCCGGCCCCGCCCACACGGCACTCAGGGGGATCATGTGGGCAAGATTGAGCGTCGAAATCGGTGGCTGCCGGACATTGGCATAGACATGTCCGGGAAGCGAGCCGAGCCAAGCATCGACGGCATTGACGGTTTCCGACATCGCGGTGAAGTCGCGCCCCTGAATGACCTTTTCGACCAAACGTAGTTTCTCGTCGGCTATGCGTGGATCGGCGTCCCAGACCGTGACGGTCGCGGTGACATAGGCCATGCCGGCGACATCAGCCCCAAGTTCCTGCAAGGCCATATCGGCATCAAGCACCTTGTTGGCGGCATCGGTATCCACGAGCGCGGATTGTTCGTTGGTCATCACTTCTTTGAGGATCGCGGCAATACTCTTGCGCTTGGCGAACCATTGGCGGCGAATGCGGGTCAGCAACCGCGTGGCCTGCAGCTTGTCGAGCAGGATCGCACGCGTGCTCCAACGATAGGGAAAGGCCAGCCGGTTCATATCGTCCAGCAGGCCCGGCGTCGTCGCGGTGGGGAATCCCACGATGGTCAGGACGCGCAGATGCGCGTCGCCAAGGCGCGGCTCCAGCCCGCCGATCAGTGGCTGGTCGGCCAGTAGCGCGTCGAGGTGCATCGGTACTTCGGGCACGCGCACACGATGCCGGTTGGTCGAGATAGTGGAATGGATGTAGGTCAGTGTGTCTGCGTCATCAAGCCAGAGGCATTCGGGCATGAAGCCGTCGAGAAGCGCCAGCACGCGGTCGGTGCGATCGATGAAGCCGCGCTGGATTTCGTGAGAATCAACGCCGGACTGCTCGCGGCCCTCATAGAGCCAAGTTTCTGCGCGGGCCGCATCCTCGGCGGGCGGCAGATAGAGGAAGGTCAGGAAATAGCCGGAGACGAAATGCGCGTCCGCCTCCTCGAACCCGGCTTTGCGCTCGGCGTCGAGCAGTGCCGATGCTGCGTCGGGAAATTTGCTGTCGGGATAAGTCGCAGCTTCAGAACGCTGCGCTTCGACAAAGATGCTCCAGCCAGAGCCGAGACGGCGGAATGCATTATTGATGCGGGCAGCAACCGCGACCAATTCGGCGGCGACTGCGGAATCCAGATCCGGCCCGCGAAACTTTGCGGTGCGCTGAAACGAACCATCCTTGTTCAGTATGACGCCGGAACCAACCAATGCGGCCCAGGGCAGATAATCCGCCAATCTAGCGTTGCGATTGCGATACTCAGTGAGATTGATCATCGGTGTGCCTCCCTCAGACCGTGAGATGACTGGGGATGCGCAGATGCCGACGACCTACCTCGACAAAAAGCGGATCGCGTTTCGCCGCCCATACAGCGGCGAAATGGCCGATGATCCAGATGGCGAGCCCAACCAGCCAGAGGCGCAAGCCGAGACCAACAGCCCCGGCGAGCGTCCCGTTCATAATCGCGATGGCACGCGGAGCACCGCCGAGCAGGATATGCTCAGTCAGTGCGCGGTGAACCGGCACTGTAAAACCCGGCACCGTATCGAGTTGTTCAAGGACCGCCACCATCAGACAAGTGCCCCGCCACCGAACGAGAAGAACGACAGGAAGAAGCTCGACGCCGCGAAGGCGATGGAGAGCCCGAAGACTATTTGGATCAGCTTGCGGGCGCCGCCCGAGCTATCGCCAAAAGCAAGTGTCAGGCCGGTCACGATAATGATGATGACCGCAATGATCTTGGCAACAGGTCCCTCGATCGACTGGAGGATAGATTGCAGCGGCGCTTCCCAGGGCATGGATGAACCTGATGCATGGGCTGCGGGCGCGAGGATCATGGTAATGGAAATGGTGGCGGCTACGGTCGCCATGATGCGACAACCGCGCGAAAGGGTGCGGATCATGAAGAATCTCCTGTGAGGGCTTGAGTTGTGAGGGTGACGCGATAGTCGCCGTCGGGACTGAGCCCTTCGACGCGGGCGAGTTCGGACAGACGGCGTGCGGAGCCGCGTCCGGTAAGGACGGCAACGACGTTGATGGTCTCTGCGATCAGCGCGCGCGGGACCGTGACGACGGCTTCCTGAATGAGCTGTTCAAGGCGGCGCAGCGCTCCGAGTGCGGTGCCAGCGTGGATTGTGCCGATGCCGCCCGGATGGCCGGTGCCCCAGGCTTTGAGCAGATCGAGCGCTTCCGCGCCGCGCACCTCGCCGATAGGAATCCGGTCGGGGCGCAGGCGCAGTGAAGATCGCACCAGATCGGAAAGTGTTGCGACGCCATCCTTGGTGCGCATGGCGACGAGGTTAGGTGCTGCGCACTGCAACTCGCGCGTATCTTCGATGATGACGACGCGATCCTGTGTTTTCGCCACCTCGGCAAGCAGCGCGTTGGTCAGCGTCGTCTTGCCTGTCGATGTGCCTCCGGCAATCAGGATGTTGGCGCGGGATGTAATGGCTTCGCGCAGCGTTGCAGCCTGATCGGCCGTCATGATCCCGGTCGCCACATAGTCGTCGAGCGTAAAAACCGCAACGGCAGGCTTGCGGATGGCGAAGGCCGGTGCTCCAACAACAGGTGGCAGCAGGCCCTCGAACCGTTCGCCGGTCTCGGGTAGTTCTGCTGAGACGCGCGGGCTTCGCGCATGAACCTCTGCGCCGACATGATGAGCGACAAGACGCACAATACGATCGCCGTCGGCGGCACTCATCGTCTCGCCAGTGTCCGCCAGACCTTCAGAAAGTCGGTCTATCCACAAGCGCCCGTCCGGGTTCAGCATCACTTCGATGACGGCTGGGTCTTCCAGGTACCGCGTGATGGAAGGGCCGAGCGCCGTGCGTAACATACGCGCGCCACGTGCAACAGCTTCTGTTTTTTGGTGAGAGTTGGTCATGTTTGCCCCGTTTCTTCTCGGGACGCACGACAGTCAATCCCCGCAATGGGGTCGATTAAAAGAGCCTGAAATCAGGTCGGTTCAACAAGTATTTACATGCGTGCGGCCATTGGTGGTAAACGGCGGCAAATAGGATGGGCTGAATACTCAGCCAGGATTGTTGGTACTCTTTGAAATGCTGCTATGGGTCTCGTGCTGTTGCGAATCGATATCTCGCGACATCTCTTTCAGGAACCTGTCACCCGTCGCCAGCCGACGGCCAAGTGACTGCATGAATCCGTCGAAGCGCTCCGCGCCTTTGGCGCGCGCAGACGTCTGCGCCGACTCCGATAATGGAGGCGTAACGGTCAGCCAAAAGCGAATAAAGAGAGAAAGAGCTTCCCCGAGAACGGCTAGATCTTCATCGAGAGTGTCGACCTGGCGGCCTAGCTTGTCCAGGCGGCGTGACATAGCTGCTTCCAGCCGTTCCGAAGTGTCACCAGACAGGAATGAGGCGACCGCCGCCTCAATAATCGCGGACTTGGAAACTTTTCGGCGCAACGACAGCGCCTCGACCTGTTTAAGCAATCCTGGGTCGAAATAGACGTTCATACGGGTCTTGGTGGTCATGGGCGTATCCTCAAAGTTCGATACCATCATCAGGGTTCATTGATGCCCGCCGTGCGATCATTCGTGTCCGCTGGCGCATGGCGCGGGCCTTTGCAGCGTCAACGTCCGGCTCATCGTCGAGCAGATCGAACTCCAGTGCTGGCGGCGGTGACGGGATGACTTCCTCATGCTCAGGCAATTCCGGCTCGCGGCGCAGACCGGCATTGGCGGGATCGCCCTCAGTGGCGGTGCCTGCAACGGCCGCTGTGCTGTCCTTCATAGCAATGACGCGGCTTGACCAATCGTCGGATGCTGCCTCGGTCGTTGGGGCGCAGGACAGCTCCGGCGGCGGCAAGATGCGTTCCTGCAACCGCCCATCCTCGAAATAACGCGCCTTCTTCGCTCGGATCGGCGGCGTGCCCGCCACCATGACGATCTCATCAGTGGGCGAGAGTTGCATGATTTCGCCGGGCGTGAGCAACGGGCGAGCGGTTTCCTGCCGTGACACCATAAGATGGCCGAGCCAGGGCGCGAGACGATGACCCGCATAGTTAGTGGAATCGCGCAACTCGGTCGCAGTGCCAAGCGAGTCCGACACGCGCTTAGCCGTGCGTTCGTCATTGGTGGCGAAGGCGACGCGGACATGGCAATTGTCGAGGATCGAGTTATTCGGCCCATAGGCGCGCTCGATCTGATTGAGCGACTGCGCAATCAGGAAGCTCTTGAGGCCGTAGCCAGCCATGAAGGCCAGTGCAGATTCAAAAAAATCAAGTCGGCCAAGTGCGGGAAACTCATCAAGCATCATCAACAAGCGATGACGCGTGCCGGATGCCGTCAGTTCCTCGGTGAGCCTGCGTCCGATCTGGTTAAGGATCAACCGGATCAGCGGCTTGGTGCGATTAATGTCGGAGGGCGGCACGACAAGATAGAGACTGACCGGCTTTTTGTCTCCAACCAAATCAGCGATACGCCAGTCGCAGCGCGCCGTTACCCGCGCCACGACCGGATCACGGTAAAGGCCAAGAAAAGACATTGCGGTCGAGAGCACACCCGATCGTTCGTTCTCGGACTTGTTCAGCAGTTCACGCGCAGATGATGCAATAACCGGATGAACGCTGCCATCGCCCAGATGTGGCGTCTCCATCATCGCCCGCAACGTGGCTTCTACCGAGCGGCGTGGATCGGACAAAAAGTTGGCAACGCCGGCCAGCGTTTTTTCCTTCTCCGCATAGAGGACGTGCAGGATCGCGCCTACCAAAAGTGAATGAGAGGTTTTTTCCCAATGATTCCGTTTATCGAGCGAGCCTTCGGGATCAACCAGAATATCCGCGATATTCTGTACGTCGCGGACTTCCCATTCACCCTGCCGCACTTCCAGTAGCGGGTTGTAAGCTGAGGATTTTACATTAGTTGGATCGAATAGCAGGACACGTCCATACTTCGCCCGGAAACCCGCCGTTAGCGTCCAATTCTCGCCTTTAATGTCGTGGACAATGCAGCTTCCCGGCCAGGTCAGCAGTGTCGGGACGACAAGGCCGACGCCCTTGCCGCTGCGGGTCGGCGCAAAGCAAAGCACATGCTCAGGGCCGTCATGACGTAGATAGTCACGTTTGTAGCGGCCGAGAAGCACTCCATCAGGACCAAGCAGACCAGCGGATCGGATTTCCTTGTCTTCGGCCCATCGTGCTGATCCATAGGTGGCGACATTGCCAGTCTCTCGCGCCCGGATGATCGACATCATGATCGCGGCCGCGATGGCGAGGAAGCCACCGGTGGTGGCGATGATGCCGCCCTCGAGAAAGATTGCGGGCGCATAGGCGTCGAAAGAGAACCACCACCAGAAGAAGGCCGGCGGGTAGTAGACCGGCCAGCCTGCCAACTCGAACCAGGGTTTGCCAAGCTGGGACTGGAAGCCGAGGCGAAAGGCAACCCATTGCGTCGTTGCCCAGATCATGACGAAAATAATAGTCAAGACAATGGTGATCTGACCCCAGAGTATTCTACCTCCGCGCATAAAGACTCCAGTCGGCAAAAGAGATGGAGCCAATCAGAGAATAGAATGTGAAATAAGATGCAACAGTCGTGAGAATACCATAATGCTATCGGATATAAATGGCGGTGAATAGGACGGATATATACCGTAATTCCGGTCATTAGCTCACGCAGGCGCACAAATGAATTCTCCGGAACGCCGTAGCTCATCCGCTAGATCCAACATGTTTTGCACCGTAGGAGAAACATTACCGACGGGCCAGACAGCCGAAAAAGATACAGGATCGGGCTCATCCGCGATGGGCAGAAAAACTACCCCATGAGTTGGAGTAAGACTAGACGCTGCGCCCAATAATGTAATGCCAAAACCCTGTCCCACCATTGAAAGCAGCGAACCACGCTCTACGGCAGCATGTAAAATCGAAGGTCCAGGTTTACGTCCTAGACGCATAAAAATATGATCAAGAACTTGCGGTCCTGTACCACTATTGCGGACCAGAAAAACCTCTTCTGATATATCGGCCCAAGTAATGCATTCTCGTTCCGCAAGGGAATGATCGTCAGGAAGCGCAACAACAAGTGGCTCAATCCATATCAAACGGCTATGGTAATCGGAAAGAATCGGTGTTCCGACCATGAAAGCAATGTCTAGCTGACTGGTATGCAACTGTATAAGCGCATCACGTACCGTGTTTTCAGTGATTTCTAGATTAACTTCAGGATAAGAATGTCGATACGCGCCAATTAGTTCAGCAAGAAAGCTATGCTGCACCAAACCATGGACGCCCATACGTAGGCAGCCATGTTCACCTTGCGCAGCAAGACCAGCGGTTTTCACGGCATCATCGAGCACATCAAGACAGGTTGTAATACGATCAACAAAATGACGTCCGGCATCGGTAAGACAGACGCCGTAGGCATGTCGCTCGAATATAAGAATACCAAGTTCTGCCTCAAGCATCTTAACCCGTGTACTAATGCTTGACTGGCTAGTATTGAGTGCTCTGGCCGCACGGTTAAAACTGCGGTACTCAGCGACAGCGATAGTTTGGAGTAAAGCCACCATGGGAATGCGGCCGCGTAACAAAGCAGAGAAGACAGATCCTTGTGAGTCTTGCTTTAGCTTACGTCTGCGCATAACGCCTCCGTTTATTGATCATTCACTAAACAGTTCAGTTATGTGAACCACTGCCGATCTGAATTGGCAGCGCCACAAACCCAGCTCATAGCTTTGCGACACTGCCGGACCGGCTTTAGTTGAAGAACAGTAAATACAGTCATGGCCTTATAAGATTATTACATCGATTTTGTCAGTTGCGGCCATACGATCACGTGCAGACCCATTCTTTAATCTTGCAAGAAGCGCCTTTACTTTCACATTGCTGAATAGCTTCCGCTTCTGTGTCTTTACGGGTTTCCGCAGAACTTGCCCCCCAAACAGAGTATGATGCATTTTTATCCGCAGCCAGCGCTAAAGCAGCGCAGTGATTGTAAGGGAAACCGGTACCATCATTATCGTTCCAGTGACGATGATTACGAAAAGTAGTAACCACAGAACAAGAAGTACCTTTATTATTTTCGCAATGCTTTTGCGCGATGCTGTCGGCTTCGTCACGCTTGTCCGCACCCCAGAAAAAACCATATTTTCCATCAGATTCTGAATAGGAAATTGCACCCCATATACCACTTTCATCAAGCGACACTGAAGGTGGCACAGGAACGTTTGAATATTCCTGAATAACATCAGCAGCTAATACAGCAGTTGTTGTTCCCAACACTATCAAAAGCGGAAGAAAGATACGTTTCATGGTGATAACTCCTCAAATAAATGAATACGGCCCTGATAGACATTTCTAGCAGGCGGCCTTGATTAACGAGTGGAAGCGTCAGAAACGCGAACCGTAGATATTGCGATGCAGGCACCGCTTGAGGGTAACAACATCAACTCACCGCCATTATTGGCGAATTGATAGACGGCCACTCCATGAAGCGGCTCAGAAAGATTAGTACCTTCAGGCAAAGTTGCCTCAACCTCTGCACATGTTTTTTCAAACGGCACAATACGCACCATCGTGCCCTCACAGGCCGAGCCGTTAGGCACTGCAAAGACAAACCCAGCTGCAGTTCCCGAATAAGCTTCCGTAGAAAATGTCATCCCAACATTGGACTGAACACTATTCTGGTCTGGTTTTTTATTATGGAAACGAGTCTGAGCCTTGTAATCGGTTCCCTCAGTCAGCAAACTTCCAAGAAGTGGAAACACAGTACCGCAGGCTGACAATTTTGCTTCTTCAGTTTGTCTTAGAAACACGGAATCCGGCAAGTTTGGTTTTGGCATGGCTGATGCAAATAAGCTTAAAGGAAGATTGTCTATCGCCCAGAGCGCACTGCTGCCTATAATTGCCCCCACCAACAGCAATATTGCAGCCAGCATTGTAGACTTGCGGCGTTTATGTTTATTCTGTTTTCCAATGGTTACAGCTTCAACCTCTGCAATAGGCTGAGATTTTGCCTGGTTCATGATACGATCATGTAATGATTGAGGATGTGTCTCGGATTGCGACATACCGCACTCCCTAATTAATCGCGGATAGGGCGTCAGACAGCCCTTTGAAAGTCGCTGGAATGGTTATGGTACGATTGTCCGTCGTCTCATAAGAAATACCAACGCTACTCTGTTTATTGATATGCTCGCGAAACACCGGCCCAACAGGGGATTTTGCCATACAGATTTGCCTGTTACAGCCCTCAATTTTGATATTCACGGGCTGTCTACGCCCTGATAATTTGACCTGAACAGATCCTTTGGGTTGTGCATCAGCACCTATCCGAAAGATCATAAATGGTTTGCCATTTTCAGACGCAGCCAGTGACCAGCTGAACACCACCTCACCCGCTTCATTCACAATTGACTGCCCAATATTACAAACACGCTGCTTGGATTTGAAATTCTCGTCGCAGATTATCGTCCAGTTATCGAACGGCTGTATAATCCGACGGTACTGGCCAGACGGAACACCGTCCGGCACAGCAACATCCGGTTCTTTAATACGAAAAGTGAGCCCTTCACTTTCCGTATTATCCTGTCCGAAGGCCGAAGCTCCGGACAGGAAAATGCAAGCCATAACGGCCAATAATGGTAAATATGAATAGCGCGTTACGACTAACATGCTGCACCTAGATTAGTTGAAGGTGTAGCTCAGACCCGCGCCCGCGCCCCAATTACCACCTGAAGTTGTGGCAGATATATTGGAGCGGATACGACCGTCTTCACTGGTGTAACCCATACCAAGAGCAAGTGCGCCCTCACTACGCCAGTAACCACCACCGACAGCAGCACTTAGCTTTCCTGGACGATCGTCAAAGCGCAGAGATGCAGCGGCAAGACCAACAGCTGCTGCCTGACGAGCTTCCTTGCGAACATCACCGATTTCACTGCTCAACTGGTTGAACTTATTGTCAGTATAATTGTTCGCCTCAGTGAATTTTTGATCAGTGTAGTGATTCGCTTCCGTGAATTTCTGGTCAGTATAGTTCTTACCCTCTGTCTTGACCTGATATAGCTGGCCACCGTTTACGGCTTCCAATGAGCCTTTCTCAACCTTGCCATCGGCAACATTAGAAATCAGCACAGGTGCATTTGGATCACCACCTTCAAGCGCAACTTCGTTCGACTTGCTACCATCTGAGTTTTTCTTGTACTTGACTGCACTATCGTCCAGATCGGCAATTTTCTCATTGGTTTCGTGAAGCTGAGAACCATTGACCGCATCGGTCGAGTCCTTACTTACTTCACCGTCCTTAAGATTAGTGATCTTGGTACCATCCTTGCCTTCCAGCGTAATAGATTCCTTGTTCACTGTTCCGTCAGGATTTCTGTCATATTTGACAGCGCCTTCAACACCATCCTGAATGTTGGAGATGTCACCCTGAATATTGGTAATATCCCCTTTGATATCTACGATATCGCCCTCAACATCAGTTACGCGATCGCCGAGCTTCTCGACGGCTTGGTTTGTCGCATGAAGCTGGGAGCCATTGACCGCATCAGTACTGGTTTCAGAAACTTCGCCGGCTGCGACGTTTGTAATAGTCCGCTCACTGTCCTTATCACCAACGCTGACAGTGCCCTTCGGATTGGTACCGGCAAAGTTATAATCATCGCCATTTATCGTTGTTCCAGATGTACCCTTAGCTTCGCCGGTCACTGATCCCGAACCCAGAGCAACACTGTCATCATGATCTGCTTTGGCACCTGCACCCAAGGCAACACTACGGTCGCCATTAGCTACGGCTTCAGGTCCGACAGCAACACTATCCGCACCATTTGCCGCGCTATCCGCTTTCGTTGAATTCGCATGGAAATACTTAATGCCCCCACCATTGGTAATATTAGTCAACGAATTATTGATAGTTGTCAGGCTATCATCAACTTCCTCAAAGGCTTGTTTAATGGTTGTCGCGTTACTGCCCTGAATGACATATGTCGGGCCAGCAATAGAACCGTCTGGATTAACAGTGCCACCACCAAGGTGATTAACAATAGACTGTGACACACCAAATAGCTGTGTGCCGTTGATGGCATCTGTCGAGCCATTGTTGACAGCGCCCTGAGCTAGATTGGTGATCTTCGTACCACCGGTAGCACCACCATCGGTTGAAATTGCACCCTCAAGCGCGATGTTATCTTTGTTTACACTACCGTCTGGATTACGGTCATATTTAACTGCACCGTTATTCAGGTCGGTAAGCGCCAGATTTGTAGCATAAAGCTGAGAGCCATTAACACCGTCAGTTGACGTTGCTGAAACTCGGCCCGCAGCTACGTTGGTAATGGTGCGCTCAAAACCGACATTACCAATGCTGAGCGTGCTCGTTGGCCCCGTTCCAGCAAAGTCGTAATTGGTTCCATTGATCGTCACCCCGGCTGTGCCGATTGCCTTTGCTGTAACAGCGCGTGATCCCAGAGCAATGTCACCAGCATTGTTCGCCCGAGAGCCGGTACCCAGCGCAATGGCATCCGCTACACCAGCAGCTGTCCGTGCATTTTGCCCCATGGCAATGGTCGAATCTCCAAGAGCAGCGCTACTATCACCGATTGCAACGCTATTGCGTCCCTCAGAACGATTTGTCGTTCCAAGAGCCAAGCCAGCTTCTCCGGTAACCACGTTATTCTGCCCAAGTGCTGTGCCCCTGTATCCAGACACATTGTTCTGCATTCCGATCGCAGTCAGGCGATTACCTGACGTTGTATTCCACGCACCGGTAACAACGTTTCTGTCACCATCAACCGTATTGCCCGCACCTTGAACCACAGTATCAAATGAACGTGCAGTCACAGTATTATCGTGCCCGCTTACAACGGAGCCTAAACTTTTGATCTCGTTATTATTACCAAAAGCATAGCTGTTATTTCCAGTGACCACATTGCTGCCACCAATTGCTATAGAATCATCGCCCAGAACTCGGTTGAGATTACCAAGAACGGACGAGCGGTCTCCGTCAGCGATATTCTTCACGCCAATGGAAGCACTATCATCGCCACCAACGAGATTCCAACTACCGATACCGACACCATGATTCCCGGAAACGTGATTGCCATAACCCAAAGCTACGGATGCGTATCCAGTCATATAACGCCCAGTTGCATTAAGACTTGGATTTTCTGGATCACTAATATCCCAATCAAATATAGAGTAGAAATTGAACAGTTTTGTGCCATTTGCATCACTAATGTCTGCAGTATCACTGTCAAGTATCCATGTGCCATTGGCTATGTTGGCATTGAGATCCTTACCCGTTACGAACCCAACCCCTTCTAAATACGCAGCACCGGTTGTACCAAACGGTGTGTTAGGGTCAAAAATATCCCCAACTGCGCTATTGCCGTAGCCAATAGCAATAGAATTGCTACCCTCAACAAGATTCATATTACCAATAGCGATCTGATCTTTACCAAAACTTTTGCTCGGGTCATTAGGAACACCAAGCCACGTGGTGCTACCAACAACGTTATCATTCCCAATATTCAAATTGCCATTAGCATCAGATGGTAATTGTTGCGCCATTGCTGGTGCTAGGCTCATTACAGCTGCGAGCGACGCACCAGCAACACCAAGAGAACCAAGGCCAAGACGCTTACGGCTTGGGCCCATAGCCATGGATGACATGCGCAACACGGCCATCAGACGGCGACGCAGTGAACGTGTATCCGACACTCCTGCAATCCAGTTATTTACAAAATTTGGTTTCGACATTTTGTCCTCCAAAAACCAGCTAAAGATTAGGTTGAAATGTTTCCGCATCGCGTCGGCCGAGAGATTCCACGGTCCTAATGACGCGCTGCAGGATGGGATGACCGGCATCAGGAACCCTGCAAATTGCAGCCTCCGCAGCCATGGGTGGAATGATGTCGTCTGCGACATAACGCAGGACCGCGATCTGATAGGTAGGCTCCAAAGCGGGTTGGTGCGTTTCGACAAAACCATAGAGATAATGCAGAAATGAAAGGTCGACCTCTTCACGCGTCAGCTTGTTCGCGAAACGCTCGCGCAAAGCCTTTTCTGTGACACTCGCCCTGTTCAATAGAAGCATCAGCGCATCTTCGCCAAACATGGCCTTAATCCCGTCAACCCCAAGCTTCACACTCATACGGCGCCTCCCAAGTCGCAGACGCTCGGGACACTAAGCACTTTGCAACGAAGAATGGAGAAACGCAGGGCTAGCTTCGATCTTGGGTAGCCTTGCGCCTTCCTGCAGCTTTGCTGCCAGATGCCGGCTACCAGATTGCAAAGCTTATGCGACCAATCCAAAAAGAAAGTACAAGTTAGTCGCAAACCTTCCATCGAGGTGCGCCTTGTTTCAAACACAGTCTGTTTTGATGAATATTGGAAACAGCCAAGAGAATTGCTCATAATGTATACCCGCCAGTGAGCGGCACAGGCATTGATAGATGCCAGCCCTGCACATGCGTCGTGCCAGCTTGTTGAGCGCGGTACAGATCCATTTCGCACTCAACGCCTTCAACAATTACAACGGGAGCAAAAGACGCTGCAAACTGGATAATATGGTTCAAACTTCCAAGCCAGCCGCCATGCTGGCGTACAGCCCAAATGAATCCAACATCCAATTTTATGATATCCGGGTTGAGCGAATAAAGCTGAACGGGCGGCAGATAGCCTGCCCCAAAATCATCAATGGCAATCCGGCAACCAAGATTTTGCGCGTCAGTCAGATGGGCGTTCAGCATGCTCAAAATACCGAGCGGGCGTGTCTCAATGATTTCTAGAATCAGTCGATCAGCCAAATGCTTTCGCTCCTCGACCTGATCAAGGATGCATTGCCATTCCTTTTCCTTGGAAATCGTGTCTGCGGAAATATTACAGCCAAGCACGGCAAGAGGATCAGCTTCCAGCCTATCCAGCACCAAACGAACCATGCAGCGATCGAGGACAGGAGTTTCGCCCAAAATTTCTAATGCGGGAACAAATTCACTGGCTTCATAAATTTGGCCTTGAGGTCCAATTAAGCGCGCAAGGCATTCGCCATAGAGAATCGTATCTCTATCACGGACATCATGGATGCCCTGAACATGATACGACATCCGCTTCGCATCGATAGCTGTAGACACCGCAGCGACATATCTGCGGTCAAAAATATCAAATCCTGTGAACATTTAGGCCCCCGAAGACTTCAAATCGGGAGGCAGACAATGCCCTGAAATCATGATGAATGAATGATTAAAGCACTGTTTTAAAACAATATTTTTATAATTAGAAAAACATTGTTCAACCACCACGCGAGTGGTCAATAACCATCCTTTTTGACTATTCACTAGATGAGACAGTTTCGCACTGGAATTTGTCGGATTTGCAGTCGTTTCGCAATATCAAATAGGGGGGGTTTATGGTGCGGCGTAAAGGATCGTTTATGTCAATGTTATTCGGCTACTACTGGTTGTCTCTTTGTGATCTGCTTTTAACAGTAGCGATTTCTAATTTATCTTTTCGTCTACGACAGTCTCATCACAATCACAGGGGCACAGTGGAGACAAAAGCAGGAAAAAGACAGTAATGAGAATAGGTTACGCTCGGGTATCAACCGACGGACAGCGCCTAGACATGCAAATGGAAGCGCTTCATAATGCCAATTGCGATCATATTTTTACCGATGAAGGCATCTCTGGAACCATCTTTACTCGAGAAGGATTAGACAAGGTTGTGGCATCGCTGCAACAGGGGGACACACTAATTGTATGGCGCCTAGACAGAATCGGTAGAACATTGATCGGGCTTGTCGAATTCATGACCGAACTAGGTCACCGCGGAGTGGAATTATGCTCCCTGACCGAAAACATCGATACGAGTTCATCCGGCGGAAGGCTGGTTTTCCATATGATGGCGGCACTAGCTGAATTTGAACGCTCCCTCATCAGTGAAAGAACACGTGCAGGACTGCAAACCGCCCGTAACAACGGCAAGCAACTTGGCCGCCCGCCACGTTTATCTGTCGATCAGTCACGGGAAATAAGGCATGCCGTCCTTATAGAACAAAAAACGATTAGTAAGCTGGCTCATAAATATGGCGTCTCATATCGTACCATTATGCGCATCGTCGCCAAAGAACTAGAAGATGAACCCACAGCGCCATAAATGAGACCATCAGGATCGGTCACGCCTTACTTTTTCATCATGTTCGAGGACCTTCATTTTATCATCAGATTAGCTCAAACAATGCTTTCAAGGAGTTTGAAAATGCATCTTTGGCTTGAAGACTTAGAGGCACACTCCTCTCTGTCTTCCAAGCTGCCAGGACACTGAGCCGCCGTCAACGACGCCCATCACCTCCCGGCCGATCTGGCGGTCGATGACGGGCCGCCATGGGACAAGCGTGAACTCGTGGCTATTCTCCAATATGGCGAACTTCCCGCTCGATAGCTGCATGGTTCCGGTGAATTTGCCTCTGACACTCTCGCCATCCGTGGCAGCCCGGAAGGGTAACGTCTTCGCTTCGGCCATCTCAGCGCCGACGCGGGCCACCTCGCGCTCGCGTAGAGTGGCGAGCAGGTTGCGCCGGTAGAAGACGCGGCTGTCCTGTTGACGGGTGGCGTCGCCATGCTCGATGTGATGCTCGCGGCGCTGGTCGATAGCCTCTCGCACCTGCTGCCCGAACCCAGCCGGGGTAATATCCGAAGCGTCCGGCGTAACCAGTCGCCGGTCCAGCCAGGTCTCACCATCGGCACCGATCTGCTTTTCCAGATCGAAGGTCGAGACGACACGGATGCTGGACTGTCGGTTACGACCGGCATCATAGGCGGTAGCGCGGCTCTCGAAGTCATCGGGGATGCGCCACTGGTCAGCGTCGATCCGTTCAGCGATGTCGGCACGGCGCAGCGCCTCCAGTCGCCGGACATGGGCATCGACATAGCCCTCGTAATCACCGCCCGGCACACGTCCTTCGAACCTCGCCTGTTCGAGATGGCGGCTCGGTCGATAAATACCATTCTGCGAGATTGCGGCGATGGTACGATCGGAGGGACGTTGTGCTGTATCAGCGGGGCCGACTTCCACGATGCTGCCGATCCTGACATCTTCGACGCGCGCCGCGTCGATGCCCGGGACATGATGCGTCCGCCCGTCGATGCCGTCCACTACGAGCGTCAGGTTCTCGCCCATCTCGTCGGTCAGATATTTGTCAACGACGCGACCAGTGATGGGCGCTGCGGGTGCTGCATCGTGAAGCTGAAACGTCATCGGATCACGTTCCTGCCCATCGGCTTTTAACGCCTTGTGCATGTTGCGGATGATGTCACCGCGCTCACCGAGTTCACGCAGCGCCGTTTCCATCTTCGCGCCAAGCTCCCAGACGCCGGATGCGTGTTCCGTGACCAGCCCCATCTTTTCCAGTTTGGCGAGACGGCGCAGGCGCAACGTCCGGTCGCGCTGGCGGCCCGGATCGGCAGGCTCGTTGCGCAGGTCGAGGAAGCGGTCCTCGGCTTCCCCGGCCATGGCGCGGTCGATGCGGGTGAAACGCTCCTGATCGATTTCGGCAGACAGCTTGCGGCTCTGCTCAATCTCGGTCACGGGGCCGAGTTCCAGCGTGGTCAGTTCGCTTGCCCGCTCACGAATACCATTGGCGAGATAGTCGCCATTGATAACCAGGTTCTCGCCCAGATCGTCCTTCCCCCGAACAATGACATGGACATGGGGATGGCCGGTATTGTGATGATTGACCGCCACCCAATCGAGTTTCGTGCCAAGGTCGACCTCAATGCGGCTCATCAGATCGCGGGTGTGTTCGGTGAGGTCGGAAAGATCGGCGGCATCCTCGGGCGAAACGATAAAGCGGAACTGGTGGCGATCATCCTTGCCGCGATCAAGGAAGGCATCTCCATCGGCGCGATCGTCGGTCGCCGAATAGAGCTGGCCACGTTCGGCATCGCGCGAGGTGCCATCGCGCTGGATGTAGCGAAGATGGGCCGCCCCCTTGCCGTTCTTCCCCGCGCTCTGGACGTACCGGGTTTTGACGACGACACGGCGCACGCCGGCCGCACTGTGCCTCCACCCGTCCGACAGGGTTCGGGCGAGGACAAAGGCCGCGCCACGGCCACGCTTGACGCCCGGACCTGTGCCAGCCCTCGATGCCTTCCCGCTCTTTCCGGCCGAACCAGATGAAGGCGACGAGGACGTCCGTGATGCGAATGATGTTGATCTGCCGGGGCTATTGCTATGCTGACGCACCAGCTTCTTCGCCTGCGTCAGAAAGCTCTTTGCCTTGCCCGCCTTCGGGACGTCGGATTTGATCTGACCTGGCCTGGAGCGAAAGCGGTTCTCGTCGTCGGCGCTCATGAGCGCATCCTATGCTGTTTAGGCACGCAAACGGCAGATATTCGGCTATAGTGCCGGTCAAAACCCAGCAAAGCCAAAGCTTTGCGCCATATCGCGGCACGCGAGGCCAAAAAGCAGGGTGCCGTGCGCCGCGCCCCAAAACAGTGTGCAGACAAGGGCTTGCCCAGAAACCGGCCAGATAGGGTGCCGGTTTCCTTTATCTTGCCCTCCGCCTTTCTTTCCCTTTTTGCTCTTCCTGCCGGGAATACAGCCAGGCGATCCCTTGCCTGACTGCACACCGGAAGCGGACCGAAAGCGCGTGGAGACGCCATGTTCATGGCACATATCCATTGCTTGCACGGCCCACGAACAGGCCGCCTTCCTGCGGCTCCTGATCGACGGAAATGCGCATAGGAACGGTTGCGCGGACGTCGTTCGACGGCTGATTGGCCGCTGCCGAATTGCCGCTGGATAGCGCAACGAAGAGCGGAGTTTCGCGCCAATCCGGCGGTGGCGGCGGCGCGATCGTCGGCACATCAGGCGCAGTCGCAAGCGCAAGAACAGGTGCGAGCGTGGCGACATAGGAGCGTGTTTCTGCTGGCAAAGTGCGGCCCGTCGCCAGATGCTCGTCATAGCGACCGGGACCGGCATTGTAGGCCGCCAGCATGGCTGCGACATTGCCATAGCGGTCCCACATCTCGCGCAGATACGCTGTACCTGCGAGGATGTTGTCGCGCGGATCGTAAGGATCGCGCCCGAGGCCATGGCGGCTGCGCAGGCCCGCCCAGGTATCGGGCATGACCTGCATCAGTCCCATTGCACCCGCCGACGAGATGGCGCGTACATCGCCTGCGCTTTCCACGCGCAGTACGGCCCGAATCCAGTGCTCCGGAATGCCGAAGCGCTGTGATGCCTCGGCAATGAAAGAAGCATGGGGATGCGCGGGAACAGGCGCGGGTTGCGTCGCCACCTGTGCAATGGCTGGGGTCAATCCGCCGCCAGCCGATAGCAGGGCCGTGAAGAGAAGAAGAGCGCGGGATCGCATGGTCTCAGTCCCGATCTTTGCGGGGCCGCGGGCGGCTCCAGTGCAGTGACCATGACGAGCCTGTGTCGTCGTCGCGGAACAGGTTGGCCCGGATCGGATGCGGCAAGGCGGGATCGTCGAGCAGCACCGAGAGATATTCGCCAGCCTTGTCGCCGGTGCGTTTCCATGCGGCACCGACCTCGGGGCCGTCATCAGCACCGTGATGGATAAGATAGTCCGGCGCGTTTTCGGCGTCTGAATGCTTGGCTGGTAGGATGGTAATCTCACGGAAGAGCGTGAGCGTGTGAACGCGCCCGGAAAAGCCCGTTTCATCACGCGTGAACAATCCGATCTGTGGCATGAAAAAACTCCTGTTGCTGAGGTTTCGGCGTGGGTTCAATGTGTGGCCGCCCGCCATTCGTAGCGGCCATCACCTTCCCCATTGGTCCAGAGCGGGAGCGCCCGACCGATGACGGAACTGACGGGAACAGGTCCGAAGTAACGGCCGTCGAGGCTGTCCCGGACTTCCCAATTCATGAGGAAGAGTTCACCGTCCCCGATGATACGGCAGCCCTGCCAGACCGGCAGATCGCGGCCCATGCGGTCGCGCTCCAGCGCATCCCCCATCTCGACATTATCGACGGTAATGGTCGCACCGTTGCGGCAGACGCGCTGTCCAGGCAGGCCGAGAACGCGCTTCAACAGCGGTACGCCGCGTCCGATATAGCCACGCTCGACCATGAACCGCTCCAGCGGTTCGGACGGCATGATGGCGACCAGTTCGGGAACTGCGAGCGCGTCGGCGTGAGCAACTGTGTAGAAGCCAATGGGGGCGCTGGCAGTCGCATTCCAGATCAGCCGTGTTGGCAGATCGGCAACCGCCGTGGCGACAAGCGTGCCGACCGCCAGCATGGACACGGCGAGGATATGACGGCGGCTCATGGTGCGATCCTCCGGCGCCTGATCCACGCGGCATGGCGCTCCGGAGTGTAGGGATTGGGTTCCTGACCGGCACTCAAGCGGTTGTGGACGTGTCGCCAATGGACCGGCGCAACATCCGCCGGATCGACGCCAAGCGCGTCCACGGCATCGATCAGGGCCAGCACCCGCTGGACTTGCCGCCAGCCGTCAATACGCAGCAGGATCTCGCCGCCAGGACGAACGAAGGGCATGGTCTGGTACGGTTCGCCACGCCCGGTCGCGCGCAGGATGTCGAGCCGCGAGACGATGGTGCCGTAATCGTTGGAGGCCCAACGGACGAAGGCGAAGATGCTTTCGGGAGCAAAACCGACCAGACTGCGACGGCGATCAATGATCTGCTCAAAGCTCTTGCGACCGAAGCGTATCCAGCGCTCGACCTTCTTCTTCTGGAAGGTCAGTTCGACCAATGTGGTGAACGGTGCAGGCCCGTCCGCCTGCGGATGTTCATGCGTAGCGCGCACGGTTTTGCCGGTCAGGGCTGATCTCCCTCGATGGGTGGAAACTCGCTGACAAGCAACTCGCTCAGCATCACGGCGACGGTGATGCCACGCCGGAAAGCGGCGACCTTGATGCGTGCTTCGTTCAGAAGCCCCAGCATCTCGGCAAAGGCACAGCCATCAAAGGGCGATGGTTGCACCGGGATCAGCACCAGATCGGCTGCAAGCAGCGCAGAGCGCGTAAGACCAGCGACACGGGGCGGACCATCAATGTCGACATGATTGGCGTCACGCATCAGCTCCGACCAGTCGAGTGCAGTGCCTTGCGGTTCGGCATCGATCAGGATGACGCGCTTGCCTTGCGCCGCCCAGAGCCGGGCAAGATGCAGCGCCAGCGTGGTCTTGCCCACGCCGCCTTTCTGATTGAGGAGCGCGACGATCATGGCGTACCCCGCCCAGGTCGGCGGGAAGTGGCACTGGCACCGTGCCTTTCATGCGCGCGCGTCAAAGAAGAAAAGTTAGATTCTATGTTAGATTCTATGTTAGCAGCCGGATTCTTCTTTTCGTTCCAGAGACTTAACTGGGGTTCGTGCGCCTGATGTGCCGATAGTGCTGCGCCTGATGTGCCGATACCCTTTGCGCCTGATGTACCGACGGCATCCACAATGTTACCCACAGGCACTGTGGATAGATTTTCAGGGCGGATTCGCAGTAGTTCGCGGCGATCTTCGCGCAGGATCTTGAGCCTGTAGCCGGGCAGTGGCTGGCGGTCAGCAATGCGCCGCAGGTCCAGCGCAAAGTCCGATGGCCGGGCCATGCTGCCGGATTTCTGGTGGAGGTGCGCAACCTCGAACATCCAACCATGCGGCTGATGACCGGCATGTTTACGGGCGACACGGTAGAGCCAGCGCTCGATACCGCCGGTAAGCCGGAAATAATCCGGATCGATTGTGATGACCAGAGAACGGTCAAGAACACTGTTATAGAACCATTCGGGCAGGACAAACTCCATGCCTTCTACGCGACCATCGTGCGTGGTCATCTCTTCCCATTCGTTGATCCAGGAGAACTGACGGCGGCGCCAATGCTTGCCGTTACGGATCGTCGTGGCGACGACGGTGGATTGCAGCCGAGCGAGGGCTGCCTTCAGCAACAGATATTGCCGGTTTCCGGTGTCGCGACCGATGGCGCGCAGCAGATGATAGGGTGTAAAACGGAAGAAGCGAGATGTTTTGATGCCGTTGTTTTCGGCGGCGACGATCTGGCTGGCAGCCCAGATCAGCACATCAGCATCCCAGATCGTCGCCATTCCATGTTCGGGCATCCCGAACACCTGCACCTCGACATCGGCAGTCTTGTAGAGGATGGGTTTCGTACGCGGTGTCTTCGCCAGCGAGAAGAAAGGCCGTTCCATCAGATCGCGCTGATCGCGCGGACTGGCATCGCCGGTTGCGACCACGAATGGATCGAGGTAACTACGCTCGCTGTCCCCCTCTCGCCGTCGAGTGTCATGGTGATCGACGCGCCGCATTCAGAGCTTGCTCCGCTCTTCAGGCGTCAGGGGGCGCGCCGGAAAGACCGTGCGAGCGTCCTTGTCACTGGTAGACTTTCGCGCGCCGATGTCGGCCCAGGACTGGAGATCATCGACGGTATAGAGGACGCGGCCACCGATTTTGCGATAGGTCGGGCCGGTCCCGTAGGTCCGGTGTTTTTCCAGTGTGCGAAGAGAAATGCCAAGGAAACGCGCAGCTTCCTGGGTGCGCAGCATGCGTGGTAGCATTTCCATGTTACGGCGCTCTGCCATGAGATCACCTCCAGTTCGTCAGGTTGATACGGCTGCCGGAGACGGCGGCGCGCTATGACGAACCATGGAGAGAGATCGGCGGCGCGTAGCGTGCCGCATTTGCGCCCCTGCACAGACGGCACCCCTGAAATAGGCTGTGTCAGCGCGAAAAGATGTGAGATTTCAGCAACTCAGGAAGAGGTATGTGGAATTTCTCAAGACATCGGCGTGTAATTCGGTTAAGAATGCCGTTGGAGCAGACGCACTGCTCCGGGGCTTAGTAACCCCTGTTGGCGGTTGGTGTCGGCCGTGACGATGCCACACTCCTTGACCCTATGGTCGGGGAGCCCTTGGCGTATGTTCAGGGCTTCTCGCCTAAAGGCCATGGGGCCGTCCAACACGGTTACTAACTCCCCGATCACCAGGAGTCAGAGAGTTGTCTTGCGGGGGCGAACCGCAGAAACTCCTCTGAAAGAAGGGGAATGACCGTGAAAGCACCCGTCGAACTTGATCCCGATGTGGATGATCTGGCCCCATCCAGCGATGTCATCACCGCCTATGACGAGCAACACTTTGTGACCTATCTGCGGCTCCTCGACGCCAAAACCGAGGACGCAGATTGGAAGGAAGTGGCGCAGATTGTACTGCACCGCGATCCGGCATCTGATGAGATGCTAACCCGGCGATGCTGGCAGAGCCATCTGGAACGCGCTCAATGGCTGTCGCGGGAAGGTTACAGGCAAATACTGGAACAGGCTGCGGCAAACAGAAATCGTTGAGATTACCTCATTTGCCTTTTGATCGTGGAATCAGCTTGACCGGATAATGCAAAAGCAGCCGATAGCCCCCGCGCATCATCCTGATGCCGTTGGCAACAAGACGACGTGCCTTATTCTTACGCGGATCAATCTCGAAATCTTCCTTGTTGCCACGGAACCCAAGCAGCACTTCCGCGACAGAACGGTAGCTTTCCCCGTGCAGCCTGGCGTCCAGAGCGCGCAGCGACAGAAGATGCCATTGGCGAAGCTGAGCTGGCATGGCGCGAATATCCCGCCCCGGGGAGCGGCCTGTCAGGCACCGCCAGAGGCGGCGGGCAGCATGGGCGCGTAATTCCATGAACTCGTCCATAGGCAGGGTTGCAGCATAGAAAACCGTGGCATTGATCGCCCCCTGCGGTAGCCAGAATTGATGTTCCACCCCGTCGACACGCCAGATGGCATGCCAGCCATCCGGCGCGCGGCGCAGGATCAAGTCCTCCAGACCCGCGAGAGCGATAAGCCTTTCAGTCTCAAGGCATACATTCTCGACAGGTGACAGGATAATAGCCTGCGGATTAGAGCAAGGCGACCAGAAAGGCGGGTTCAAGTCAGGCCGCGCGTTTGGATCGTGCGGAAAATCGTACACCCCAGCGGCAAGCAAAGGCGTCCACCTCAGTAACACTCGGCTCTGCCATCTGTGCAAGGCACGTGACATCGTTGCGGTAATCCTCATTGCGACGAAGATATTCCCAAGCGAAACCAGCAGCTGAAAGATCTTTGACGTGTTTATATGCCGCCGGAATACGCCAATCTATGCTTTGCATGGCGCGTCCTCCCATAATCGGACAACGCGAGACATCGTCCGATCCGGAGAGGCTGCCGCAACTTCAGCGCTTCGTGTAGCCAGATTAATAAGATAAGTGGATCGCCTAAACCGATAAGTCTGTTCAGCATTTCTCTCCAGTGCCCCAGAAACCAATCCACCCGTTTTTTCATCTGTTGGAAAACACATGGACCTCGCCATATGCGGTCTCGATGGTGAAGAACTCGCCGGCCATCACAGCGTCACGTGCCATCGCATCCCAGTCGATATAGTAGCGCAGAGCGTCGGGGATCGTGACGCTCTCGGTGGTTAGTTCTTCCATGTAGTCGGCAGGCTTCGGGAACTGACCGTGATAGCAGTCCTGCAAAGTGAATTCGGCTTGGTCTATGTCACCGCCGAACTGCTCCAGCAGGCCAGCGCCTAGTGCGCCATGCTCTTCTATGAAAGCGGCCATTCGCGCGACGGTGCCGATCTCAGCATACTCGCTGATGTCAATGCCTTCGAAACCCTCATAGTCGTGAATGGCGTATTCCTCCGCCTCCTTGATCGGGGAGCGCGCTAGCATGACCGTAATCTCGTCCCTGATTTCGTCTGCGTCCTGATCCGCGTTGATCCAAACCCCATGCAGATAGCCGTTATTGTAAGCGGCAAGGCAGGCAACATAGATGCGAGGATTACTGTCGGATACGTTAGTCATGTCCATGATCCTTTGGGTTTGGGTTCATAGCAGCGAAGCGCTGCTCTTGAACCCTTGCCCGTCGGCGAGACTGGGGTAGCATACAGCAAGGGCGGCCAGGGCGGAGGGGGATCACCCGACCTGCACAAGCCTATTTAGGCGCGGAAGGATGGGGATACCGCCCTGAGCGGTTCACTTACCTTGCTGGCGCGAGGGCAACGCCCTTAGTGCCTGGGCACCATACTGCAGAATTCCTGCGCCGCACCAGCTGATGATGAGAACTAAGTTTACGCCGTAGCCCTCTAAAAGAACTTGCAGGTAGGACCGGCGGCCCGATTAAGCACGAAGAAATCCATAAGTAAGTTTCCCGTTACACTCCGATGAACGACCGATATGGGGCCGTTTGCAGAATGTCGGGTTGCGGGTGATGAAGGCAGATAGCTGCCATTCGATCTACTACTCAGCGAAAGCAGCTTGCGAACAAAGTCCACCTTTCACCAGAAATATCGCGGAAATCCGAATACGACAAAAGCAGTCCTTTGTGTGGCAAGGAGAAGCTGATATTCTAAAGATCAGGACATTATAGCGCCGGCGCGCAGAGGGGGCTATTGCGTGATCTATGCTTGGATTGATGGTGTAAGGCGGCAACCGATCGCCAAGGGCGAGCGCACCGTTTGCAAGGATTGTGGCGGGCTCATCACCTCCGTCATGCCCGCGCGGAACGTCAAGCACTGGCGGCACAAGGCGGGCGATTGCGACCGCTGGGGCGAAGGTGAAGGCCCGTGGCATCTAGCCTGGAAAGAGCAGTTCGACATGGGATGCTGCGAAATTGGCCTTTATGACGCCGCCGCCGGTGAGTGGCACCGCGCCGATGTGCTGTGCGGTGCGGGCACGCCGATCGCCACCGTGCTGGAGCTGCAACACTCCAGCATCAGTGAGCAGGAGCGCATGGAGCGCGAAGCCTTCTACCGCCAGAAGCATCGCATGTTCTGGCTTGTACACCTGCACGACGAGCATAGCTTCACCGGCACCAGCTTCCGCCTATCGCTGGGTCTCGGCGCGCTCACAGCGACCGTGGACGGCCATGATTTCGAGATCGTGCACTTCGCGTCGCGCAGCAGCCAGTTCATCGAAAAGTGGAAGCGATCGAGCGCGCATGTCTTTTTCGACTATCAGGGTCACATCTTCTACCTCGCGAACGAGAGCGTGGCAGCGCGGGCCAATGGCGGTCTTCCGCTGAAGAAAGGCTATTTTGCCTATTCCAGGATATCGCGGGAAGATTTCATCCGTGCTGTGCACGGGACGGACTGACACCATGACCGATCCGAACACCGGCCTGGTGGCCGCAATCTTTCCCCTACTCCGCACCGCCCTGGAATCCGCTTCCTACGGCCAGCTGATCGAGCGCGATCCCGTACTCGCCGACGTATGGACACACCGCCATTGTAGCGAGGTCGACAAGAAGGCCTGCAGCAAGGCCTTCACCTTACACCCAGGCATCGTCCACCTGAAGGACGTGGCGCCCGACGTCTATGACCCCGCTAAGCTCACCCATGAAGGCACGATTGACTTCGGCGCGCATCCGAATTTGAAGGGCGTCGCCAGCCACCTCTCGATCGACGTGAACCCGTCCGGACGGCATGATCGCCCTCGCCTCGCCCGATCCCGGCGAGGATCGGGTAAAGCGACTGATCGAGGAGCTGCAAGCGTTCAATGACCTGAAGAACGATGCCATTGCGCCCTATCAGCACCCCGAATAGCTTTCCGCACGCCGCACGTTTCCACTGGCCTGTCACCCTGGTACCACTGATTTGCCCAACTGCCGGAATTGGTTCGTTAAGTGACCTTAAGGTTGGGGGCCGGGAGTGGACTGTCGGATTTTGGGAAATGAGGTCTAGTGAACTGACTTTTGGGAGAACCAACAACCTGGCTAGCCGCTAGTAAGAATTCAAAAACCACCATTTTTATAGCATCTAATTGAACCCTGCCGTCTATTAAATGACTGTATAGCTACCAGTTGCTCATCGCCTCTTGAGATTTACGCGTATCTCATCACCTTGGAACCAACCCCCTCCCTCGCTCCACGAAGAGATGATTCCGCGCGTCTCAAGCCATTGGACCAATGCGCGATTTCCATCTGATCTTACCAGTCTTGGAGTGTGATATCCTGTCGTTATCTCAGAATACGGTTCTGGAAGCGCCGCAAGCACTTCGCGTGCTTCGTCCGTTGTCATAGTCGAGTGAAACTTGTTGAACAGGGAAATCTGCGTCCCAACGGGCCTAGAATTCAAGATCAGCGACCGTGCTATAGCCGCATCAATACCGGATATACGAACGTTAGTGCGGTCAAGAATCGGGCCAATGAGTTCCGCCCGTTTGGGCTTTTCTGTCAGCGTATTCAAATCGAACAGGTCGATTATCGCGCGCTTATCATCAACGGTTATATCGGCTTGAATGAGCCTTTCTCGGAAGACATCGTCGAGACCGAATATTCCGGGATCGGTAAGATAAGCTTTGATATTTTTGGCCACGAAAAGGACTGGAAAGTCTGTACTGGCGTCTAGGCTTTCGAGGGTGTCCTTTGAAAAGGTAATCCTGTGCTCCTCTATGAGAATAGTAAGCTTCGAAGGATCGAGGGGGTTGGGAAAATTCCTGAACTTGTTGGGCAGTGCTCGAACATATTCCCGGAAACTGTCATTGCTCAGTGCATTTGCGTTAACAAGGAATTGGCGTAGCGGCAGTGTCTCCGGATCATTACGCAAACTGTGCTTAAGAATTACCGCGCGCACATCTTTCCGATCAAGATAGGCCACCATGATTTCCTCCGCGAAGCCACCGCTTCCCATAAACGCGATACAATTCTCCCATGTCGGCGCGATACGTCCCAGCTCAAACACCACGGCGAGGTGTTTCTCCGGAACCCCCTCCAGCGTTGGCAGGAGAGCCGTTTGTCGACCGAGAAATTCACGCAGATTGTCTTCGTCAAGTTCCTCCCGGCCTAGGAGATCGGTTATGGCTGCCGTATCTTCCTCAGAATTGTTGTGAAGCTCAAGGAGCACGTCGCTAAGATAGATATCAAGATCGCGTTCGACCCTGGTGATCAAGGCAGGATCTGTGATCGAACGCAGCGTAGTGTAATTGCGCTCGCGAAACGCCGTGAGATTGGTCTCGCCCATAACCTCGCGATAGATGTGTTCCATATTGGCAATCGAGAGTTCAAAAAGGCCCCGTCTCACCATGAAGTGCACGATGCTGGTGAACTTCCCTATTGCCGGAAGGTCTCGAACCTCGAAGCCAATGCGCTCGAGGCGTTCAGGTGCCAAGTCAGGTGCAAGTGCCAGAATTTCAGGGAGTTTCTCCGCGACGAAATCAGTGAACTCGTCGCCATCGCGCGCTAGTGTTTCTAGCGCCCCTTCCGGCAGGTTGGTTACCAACTGTGTGATATGGGAGAGATTGCGCTTGCTGGCGATTGCCGTCGGAACGAACTGCTTCCATTCGTCAGCCAGGCGGGAAAGCAACTTGGGGACAGCGCGTCCCGTGGCGTAGTAGGCCTCTAAGAAATCTTCGCAGCCGTCGAAATAGGACGCGATGAACTCCAATAGTTTACGAGTTTGCTCGCTGTAGCGGGACGCCTCGTTCAAAAGGCAGTCAACCAATTTGACATTAAGGACATAGCTCTGCCCGAAATCCGCTTCGCGCATCGCTGCGATGACTTCATTCGGGTTGTCGATCTGAAAGTTGGGGTCGGGAGTAATGAATGCTCGTATCTGGATCAGAAACTTGTTGTCATTGGGCGACAGTCGACCCGAATGAAACAGCGACGTATACTGATAATAAGTATCGTCGAGATGGCCTTCCAGAATCAAGAAGCGGGCCAGCTCGCCCTTCTCGCCGAAGACATCAAAAAGATCAGTCACACGGTCGGTGCTTGAACGCATGATTTCATTAAACTTGGCTGTTCGGAATGTCGCAATCCTCTCTCGAAGCTCCCGAATCCGTCGCAAGTTTTCGCTCTTGTTGGCCTCAGATTTACTCTCGATTTCTGCCTTGCGCTGCAAATACGTCCTCTGGCTATCCACTTCGTTCTGCAAGTTAGAGACATCGATCCGTTGTCGGTGATGATGGACATTACGGTGGAAAATTTGCGACGTTACAAATATCTGTTCAAGCGCTTCGTTCCCGGCAAGCTCAGAAAGTGCGCCCCATGACTGTCCGTCAAGGCTGACGTAAATGGAATCTGCAGGAAGCCTCTCAATCAGCTCCATTGCGTAGATTTGGCGCAACTCTTTCAAGTCAGAAGGTGTCTGCCGTTCGGCAGCTTCAATCTTTTGTTCGATTTCCGCTATCTCGGCCTTAAATGTTGCCTCTCCCTGTGCAACAAGTTCATCGTGACGGCCCAGAATATAAGCAAGATTGCCTTCTCCCCTATGGAGTTGTTCGAAATCTTTGGGGTAGACGTTCTTATAGATCAGGACCGCAAGCAGCTTGTTGGAGTTTAAAATGTTTTCGTCGTCGGCTTCCAGGTTCGCTACGTAGATGGCATATTCATTGAAGATGTTTTGAATGAGCCTCAAGTCATTTAGGTATCTTGATACCTCTCTGAGAAACTGCCGATCGAGGCGGTCGTCGAGGTCGAGCCTCTTTCCTTGTTCCAGCACCATATCGATGGAGTTCGACGCGTTGATGATCGGTATGACGGGGATGATGAATTCAAAGAACTTAGTGCGATCTGTATTAACAAACACGTCGTCGCGCAGGGCGTAAAGAAATCGAATGGTTCTTCGGACCCCTGCGTTCTCATTCACCAAACTGTTGATTTCACGCAATGTCACGAATATTTCGGCATCTTCGAAGCGGTCCAGATCTTCAATAATGACGAGATCATAATCTGTCGACTGAAAGAAGTAGATAATTTCATCCAAATGACGGTTAAGTATTGAATCTAGATTGTCTGATGCGGGTCTAATTTCTATGTCTTTTAGAGAGATACTTTTAAGTGACAACCCAAAGCTGGCCACATAAAAGTTGTGCAACACAACCCACAAAAAAGACAACGAAAACCCGAAGACTCCGAAATTAGGCAAATTGCTGAATGCTATTGGATCGAAAAAGGTGCCGCTGATTATCAGTTCCCGCTTTGTGAATACGTACCAAAGCGAAAGTAATCCGAACATGATGTACAGCGATTTGAAGATCGACAAGACGCCTGGGGATTGAATTCGCTTAAATCGCGACAGTGGAAGTTTGTTGGCATCTGCGCCATACAGCATTTGCTGTAGTATGCTTCTTTCAATCTCCTGCCGGCTGACCTTGAGACTTTGGGCGCCCACTTCTCTGTCGCTTGGTGGGCTGGCTTCTTTCACGAACGCGGCAAGAGATATGTGAAGGGCAGGTTTTCGGTATGTTTTCAGGAACGATTGGATGATGCTGCTTTTTCCAGAACCATAAGGCCCCGTCAGTGCTATATTGTTTACCTTCGGGTCAGTCGTCGCGAATACTAAAGCTTCGGAATATATACCGTCCTTGTCAGCCTGGTCGGTCGGTGCAAGGTTTACAAATTTTTCTTTTGTGATGGCGGCGTGACCGATACCTTCCAAGAACGCGCCGAAACGAGTGAGCCAGCCACCCAGCCAATTTATAGATGTTGCTATGCGTTCGCCCATAAGTAACCTAACGATCACCGATCCAAGCAAGAAATATGACTAAGGAGCCGAAAAACCTACTTTTCGTCTCCAAGAACGCCGTATTTTGGAATCGATTCCTAGAGTCCCACCGCTCGCAATGATAGCGGGAAGTATCGATAGTTAACAGTCTCTATGATTGGCCGCTTTCGGGCGCTAACGGTGTGAGTTGCAACGACCGAGATAAGGCGCATAGCGTTCGTTTAATGCTCTATAAGCTATGTCTATGCAGGGTCAAAAACGACCAATCTACCCGAAGAGATTTGAACTCGACAGAGGATGAACTGAGCCTATTGGCCTCACTCACCCTCTCTCCGCCTGTAAGTGCCTCTCCCTTTTCTACGCCAAAGCATCCTATTCACCGCACGGAGAGCCGCGAGGCCTTCCCCAGCTTGGCATTCCACGCTTCCATGTCCCTTGCCCTTTCCGAGCATGGGATTGTTTAGACTATGGCGATTAAACCGTACAGGAGCAGCAACAAGGCTTTTTCGCCTTCGCCCGGACATCAAATGGGCGAGAACGATCCTGCCCGCACCGACGCAGCGATCCGCTCCATCGCCCGCTTGATCGGCCGCCAGATCGCCCGCGAGCAGTTCGAACGCAAGGCCCAGAAACAACAGCACGTGAAGCCTCTTCCTTCGCCCTGATGTCAAACAGTCGGCCTCGTCGGCAAGCGACATGCACGCGAGTTTCACCCGGCGCGGGTACCCTGTGCCGGGTTGATGCAGTTTTACCTTGAGACCGTTTTGGTCTCATGCTATAGGTGTCGGATGAGAATTATTGCCCGCCGTACGTTGCGCGAATTTGTCGAAAGCCTCGCGGGGCAGAAAGAGCAGCCGGCCGTAAAGGCCGCGCTCGATGCCTGGTTCGATGAAGTCAGCAAGGCGGAGTGGACGAGCACCGCCGATGTGAAGCGACTCTATGCGACGGCGAGCATCGTCAGTACCGAGCGGATCGTCTTCAACATCAAGGGCAATGACTACCGCCTCATCGTGTCGGCGGACTTCGAGAAGGGTATCGTCTGGATTAAGTGGCTCGGCACGCACAAGGCTTACGACGGGATCGACGTGAAGGAGATCGACCATGGCAACGGACCTGAAACCGATCCGCACGGAATCGGATTACGATGAAGCGCTAGCAGATGTCGAACGGCTGTGGGGTGCCAAGAGCGGCACGCCAGAAGGTGACCGCTTGGATGTGCTGGCAACGCTGATCGACGTCTATGAGGCGAAACACTACCCTATGGATCCACCTGATCCAGTAGAGGCGATCCGCTTCCGCATGGAGCAACAGGGGTTGACCCGCAAAGATCTGGAGCCGATGATCGGACCGCGCAATCGGGTTGCAGACGTACTCAACCGCAAGCGCAGCCTATCTATCGACATGATCCGGCAATTGCATATCCGCCTCGGCATATCAGCCGAGGTGCTAATCCGGCCGAGCCGGATGGATAAGGTAGCTTAGGAGAGACAGCTGATGACGCGCGTTGCACTTTATGCCCGCTATTCCTCCGATAATCAGCGCGAGGCGTCGATCGAGGACCAGCTGCGCATCTGCCGCGAGCAGGCGAAGCGCGAGAAGTGGAAGATCGTCGGCACCTACAAGGACGCAGGCATCTCTGGTGCAAGCATGATCCTGCGACCGGGTATTCAGGCGCTCCTTCAGGATGCACAGGCAGGCCAGTTCGACGTTGTGCTGGCAGAGGCACTGGATCGCATCAGTCGCGACCAAGCGGACGTCGCCACCTTTTACAAGCACCTCAAATTTGCTGGCCTTCCGATTGTCACGCTGTCCGAGGGCGAGATCAGCGAACTGCATGTCGGCCTCAAGGGCACGATGAATGCGCTGTTCCTCAAAGACCTTGCCGCCAAGACACATCGTGGCATCCGTGGTCGCGTCGAGGAGGGCAAATCAGGTGGCGGGCTCTGCTTCGGCTACAATGTCGTCAAGCAACTCGATGCCCGCGGTGATCCCATTCGCGGCGACCGGGAGATCAACGAAGCCGAGGCCAGTGTTGTCCGGCGCATTTTCCGCGAATTCGCCGCCGGCATCGGCCCGCGCACCATCGCACGTACCTTGAACGATGAAGGTGTCCCAGGCCCGGGTGGCAAGCTCTGGAGTGACACGACGATCCGAGGCCATGTGAAACGCGGCACGGGTCTGGTGAACAATGAACTCTACATCGGCCGTCTGATCTGGAACCGCCTCCGCTATATCAAAGACCCATCGACGGGTAAGCGCGTGTCGCGGCTTAACCCGGAATCGGAATGGGTCATCAAGAATGTGCCGGAGCTGCGCATTGTCGACGACGAACTGTGGCAGGCGGTGCGCGAGCGCCAGGGCGAGATCGCAGAGAAGTTCGTCAACGTGACCGAGGGCGTGCGCAAGCACCACAAAAAGAACAAGCTCAACGGTGTTCGACGGCCACGCACACTGCTGTCCGGACTGATCTTCTGCGGCTGCTGCGGTGGCCCCTATTCGCTACGCGGCCCACAGCGCTACGCCTGCTCGAACCACATCAGCAAAGGCACCTGCGACAATAGCCGCACGATCCGCCAATACGAGTTAGAAACCCGCGTGCTTACGGGCCTTAAGGATCGGATGATGGCCCCCGAGATCGTCGAGGAAGCAATGCGCGCTTACGCCGAGGAGGCCAACCGCCTGAACCGGGAGCGGCGCTCCAGCGGCGATGCCTGGAAGGCTGAGCTCGTAAAGAACGAGAAGCAGATCGCGCAGATCGTAGAGGCCATTGCGGACGGCATGTATCATGCATCGATGAAGGAAAAGATGACCGCGCTGGAGGCTCGCAAGGTTGAGTTGACTGCCCTCCTCGCCGACGCGCCAGCCGACACGCCGGACATCCTGCCAAGTGCTTCGGCGATCTATGCGAAGAAGGTTTCTGCCCTGACCAAAGCGCTCAACCGGAAGGAAGAGCGGCAGGAAGCGGCGGAGATATTGCGCGGCCTGATTGAGAAGATTGTGCTAACGCCAGGGCGAGAACGCGGCGAGATTTACGCGACACTACACGGTGAACTGGGCACGATCCTCGAATGGACGGAGCAGCAAGTCGTTGGAAAGACTACAAAAACAACAAAACCCGCCGCTGGTGCGACGGGTTTGTTAGTATCGGTGGTTGCGGGGGCAGGATTTGAACCTGCGGCCTTCAGGTTATGAGCCTGACGAGCTACCGGGCTGCTCCACCCCGCGATAAACTTGTGAGCACCGAGCTTAGCCCGACTTTTGTATTTGTCTGTCCTCGACCTTTGGTCTGCGGTCAGACGGGAGCTGCTCCACCCCGCGTCAAAGAATGTCGGGTCTTGAGCCCGGGAGCGCAGTCAGGCGTAGCCTGATGAGGTGAGACCGGAAAGCAATTGATTGATTATCAATTACCGGCCGAACGGGCTGCTCCATAGCCCTTCATTTCAGCTTTTGAGCATATTTGCCTTGTCATTAATTACAGACTGCATATTTGCTTAAAGGCTATTAGCCAGTTTAACATTATAATTTCTGGCTTGATATTTTTGAACGCTTTGCGCGTTTTGAATGATTTGTTTTGTATTGATTGTGAGATTATTGTTTTGTGCGTTTTGCAGACCTGGCAGCGACCTACTCTCCCGCGTCTTAAGACGAAGTACCATTGGCGCTGGAACGTTTCACGGCCGAGTTCGGAATGGGATCGGGTGCAGCCGCTCCGCCATAACCACCAGGTCAGCAAAGCGCACAGAAACAAATAAGAAGCTGGGTTTTTCGTGCAAAGTTTTTCAGTCAGTGGCGTGTCGAACACAATTGTGTTCGCAAGGCCGACTGGCCGTCGCGGTTTATACCGCGCCTCTCGGAGCCATTCACAAAGTGAATTAGGCGTGAGAGCAAACAATCCTATCATCGACGACCTTTGGTCGTCGCTGATGGATATTGAGAATGAGAACAATCAAGTCAGTCGAGCTATTAGTACCGGTCAGCTGCATGCATTACTGCACTTCCACATCCGGCCTATCAACGTGGTGGTCTTCCACGGCTCTGATAGGGAATACTCGTTTTTAGGTGGGTTTCCCGCTTAGATGCCTTCAGCGGTTATCCCGTCCGTATATAGCTACTCTGCTATGCCGTTGGCACGACAACAGATCCACCAGAGATACGTCCATCCCGGTCCTCTCGTACTAGGGACAGATCCTATCAATATTCCTACACCCACGGCAGATAGGGACCGAACTGTCTCACGACGTTCTGAACCCAACTCACGTACCGCTTTAAATGGCGAACAGCCATACCCTTGGGACCTGCTCCAGCCCCAGGATGCGATGAGTCGACATCGAGGTGCCAAACAACCCCGTCGATATGGACTCTTGGGGGTCATCAGCCTGTTATCCCCGGCGTACCTTTTATCCGTTGAGCGATGGCCCTTCCACACGGGACCACCGGATCACTATGACCGACTTTCGTCTCTGCTCGACTTGTCTGTCTCGCAGTCAGGCGGGCTTATGCCATTGCACTCGACGAACGATTTCCGACCGTTCTGAGCCCACCATCGCGCGCCTCCGTTACTCTTTAGGAGGCGACCGCCCCAGTCAAACTACCCACCATACACGGTCCTGGACCCGGATATACGGGTCGCAGTTAGACATCTATGACGATAAGGGTGGTATTTCAAGGATGACTCCACTCGAACTGGCGTCCAAGCTTCAAAGTCTACCACCTATCCTACACATGTCGCCACAAATGCCAGTGTAAAGCTATAGTAAAGGTGCACGGGGTCTTTCCGTCTAACCGCAGGAACCCCGCATCTTCACGGGGAATTCAATTTCACTGAGTCTGCGTTGGAGACAGCGGGGAAGTCGTTACGCCATTCGTGCAGGTCGGAACTTACCCGACAAGGAATTTCGCTACCTTAGGACCGTTATAGTTACGGCCGCCGTTTACTGGGGCTTCAATTCAAGGCTTGCACCTCTCCTCTTAACCTTCCAGCACCGGGCAGGCGTCAGACCCTATACGTCGTCTTGCGACTTCGCAGAGCCCTGTGTTTTTGGTAAACAGTCGCTACCCCCTGGTCTGTGCCACCCCCATCTAGTTGCCTAAAAAGGGGTCACGCTTCTTCCGAAGTTACGCGTGCAATTTGCCGAGTTCCTTCAACGCAGTTCTCTCAAGCGCCTTGGTATTCTCTACCAGTCCACCAGTGTCGGTTTAGGGTACGGTCTATATGTGGGAGCTATTTCCTGGAACCGCTTCACTGCAAGATCAATCCAATAAGACCTTACAATACACGCGATCCGTCACTACCCACAGGCCCACGAATATTAACGTGGTTCCCATCGACTACGCCTTTCGGCCTCGCCTTAGGGGCCGGCTAACCCTGCTCAGATTAACTTTAAGCAGGAACCCTTGGACTTTCGGCGAGAGTGTCTCTCACACTCTTTATCGTTACTCATGTCAGCATTCTCACTTCTGATATCTCCAGGGGCCCTCACGGGTCCCCCTTCACAGACTTACAGAACGCTCCGCTACCACGCACATTAAGTGCATCCACAGCTTCGGTGTATGGCTTTAGCCCCGGTACATTTTCGGCGCAAAGACCCTTATCTAGACCAGTGAGCTGTTACGCTTTCTTTAAATGATGGCTGCTTCTAAGCCAACATCCTGGTTGTTTTGGGATCCTCACATCCTTTCCCACTTAGCCATAACTTAGGGACCTTAGATGGTGGTCAGGGTTGTTGCCCTCTTCACGACGGACGTTAGCACCCGCCGTGTGTCTGCCGACTAGTACTCCTCGGTATTCGGAGTTTGATTGAGATCAGTAAGACGGTGAGTCCCCATTACCCATTCAGTGCTCTACCCCCGAGGGTATTCGGTCGACGCTCTACCTAAATAGATTTCGCGGAGAACCAGCTATCTCCGAGTTTGATTGGCCTTTCACCCCTAGCCACAAGTCATCCCAATCTATTGCAACAGATACGGGTTCGGTCCTCCAGTTGGTGTTACCCAACCTTCAACCTGCTCATGGCTAGATCACTCGGTTTCGGGTCTAATCCGACGAACTGAACGCCCTGTTCAGACTCGCTTTCGCTACGCCTACACCTACCGGCTTAAGCTTGCTCGTCAGACTAAGTCGCTGACCCATTATACAAAAGGTACGCTGTCACCCAGAACGAATCTTGGGCTCCAACTGTTTGTAGGCAACCGGTTTCAGGATCTCTTTCACTCCCCTTGTCGGGGTGCTTTTCACCTTTCCCTCACGGTACTTGTTCGCTATCGGTCATGCACGAGTACTTAGGCTTGGATAGTGGTC